>JABJFC010000050.1 GCA_018662925.1 Alphaproteobacteria bacterium
ATAAGCATGCCCAAAATCTAAGAAATAGGGGCTAATAGAGGCACTAAAGCGAGAAAAACACCCCTTATCCCTTCCTCTTGCTCAAAATTATGCGACTTCAATTGCTGGTTGTGACAAAATCATGCTTGATAGAGGCGCCCAGCTGTTCCGATCTCAACACCTACTTTCCTAGTGACCCGAACATATGGGGAAATGGAAGGATAATACTAACCACCCGCGACAGTAACATCGAAAATAGTAGATACGTTAATAACCTGGTCCAAGTGGGAGAACTTACCCCAGAACAAAAATTAAATCTTTTTATGAAAATCATGAGCAATGGAAAAAAGACAAGTTTCACAAACGCCCAACGAAAAAGTACTAAGAACTTCCTTGCAGAAATCCCCCCTTTTCCCCTCGATATCTCAGTGTCTGCATATTACCTAAAGGCAACCCATATCCCTTATAAAAAATATTTAGAAAATATGTCTACATACAACAGAAACTTTTCTGATGTGCAGAAGAAGATTCTTCAAGAGATTGGTGGTTATACCAAAACCCGTTATGGGATCATAACACTAACCATAAAACGTCTTATAAAAGCACATAAGGATTTCAAAGAGCTACTCCTTTTTATAAGCCTTTTAGACTCACAAAATATTCCTCGAGAATTGCTCACAACTTTTAAAGATGATTTTGTCGTAGATAATTTTATTTATCACTTAAACAAATTTTCACTTATCACGAATAAATCAATCAATCTCCCCCTCTTAGAATCGACATTCTCTATCCACAGGAGCATTCAAGCAAAAATATTATCACATCTTTTCAATACACTAGATCTGAGCAAGAAAGTTAATCTGACACGCCCCATAAATTCCAGCTTAGAAAGCTATATACGAGACGCTGTGGATAAAGAAGATTTCTCCAAGATGAAAAACTTATATCCACATGCCGAACATGTTCTAGGCCACAGCGACTTGCTTAGCAATAAAGACAAGGGGATTTTAATGGGAGAACTAGCCTGTATATATTGCTACTTGTCCCATCATTCCAAGGCTAAACTTCTTTTTGAGAAGAGTCTTTCTATTTTAAGTTCTGAGAGAGATTCAAACGATAAAATTGCGCGATTTTTATTATTTCTAGGAAATGTTTACAAAAAAACAGGAGAATATAACAAAGCCAAAGAATTATTTGAACGCAGCATTAAAACCTACCAAAAATCACCTAACGATATAGCTGGTGCGGCAAAAGCTTACGGTTATTTAGGGACAGTTTTTGAAGGCTTAGGAGATCTTAAGCAAGCAAAGGTCCTTCTTGAAAAAAGTATAGACATGTATAAGAAATGCCCCTCAAGACGCATTGGTCTTGCCTGGGCACTGGCACATTTAGGAAGTGTCTATAAGAACATAGGGGACTACGAGAAAGCAAAAGAGTTATTTGAACAAAGTCTTAAAATTTATATGGCACATTCTGAAAACTATGTGGGATCCTCTTGGGTTCTGGGAGATCTAGGAAACGTCTACACAAAGTTGGGAGACTTTGAAAAAGCTAAACATTATCTTGAAAAAAGCCTTAAAATCCTAAGTCAGTATTTCTTTGATGACCACATATACGTCGCAAGAACATCCATCCATCTGGGGAATTATTATAAAGAAGTTGGCGAATATGAAAAAGCAAAACATTTATTAAGAAAGGAATTGGTTGTCATTGAGAAAAATTATGGGAAGAAACATGTTGAAACTGCTTGTGTCTTAAAAAGCTTAGGACAAGTCCATCTCCTGGAAGGTAATTTGGATGAAGCTGAAAATATCCTAAGAGAGTCACTTAATATTTTTCAGATAAACAAACATCCAGAAGAGCACTTAATCTTTGAGGATTTAGCAGAAGTATACCTAACAAGAGCCAATATCGAAAAGAGTAAAGGATTTATAGAAAAGTCTGAGAGTTTTAAATCTCAATCAAACCACTACCTAAATGAGTCTATGAAGATTTTAAAAAATCATTTTCCAGAAAAATTTGCTTATAGGCCAACGAAATAGTTAGGGGTAATTCCTTTTACCTCCCAGAAACTTTATACCTCATATGTAAATTCACCGAGAACAAGAATTCAAACAGTTTTGGTATAAAAATCTACTGTTTATAAAAATAAACACTAAATATTTTTATAAAGATTGACTTTAATTGTAGGTCATGTTAGTTTCTACTTCATTCTAAAGTAAATATATTGTTTGTTTTTCTAGGGATTTATTATGAAGTATTTGAATATATTTATTGCTATAACTTCAATTTACACGAGTGCCTTAAACGTCTCGCCAGTAATGGCCGCTCCAAATGAAGCAGATGGGATAAATCACGAAGAACTGAGTGAAACTTGCGCTAAATCACTAACTACCATCTATGGAAAAATAAATAAAAATTGGAAATATGCAACAGATTCTTCTGTATGGGATACCGAAGCGATTTCATGGGAATTCCAATATGCGCTTACTAATAGAGGATCTACTCACTACTTGCGTTTGAAAGAAGAAACACAATCTGAAATTCAAGAAGCTTTGGAGTCTATTTTAAATTCCCATACCTCTGCCGATTGTATGAATGCAGCTAAGATAGCAAGAATCAAATTAATTTCGGATATTCTCGGATTTGAAAGTATGAACGCTCTAGTAACTACCTTAGGTCGCTCTTGTAGCATAGACTCTTTTCAATTTTGGCACAGTATCTCGTGGGCTTTCCATAGCCCTTGCTCAGAGGATCATGGAGGGACTTACTTTGTACCATTCGTCAACCTGCCAGAGTACCAGAAATTTAAACCTGATGGTGATGCCATAAACCATAATGTGTTTAGGCTACCTAATGGGGAGTATATTGGCTTTGATCCGGACTTTTTCACTCAATCACAAAGCTATGATGAGCTTGAAAGATATATGTTTGAGGCTCTCACAAGCAATGAGTATGTCCAGGAAAATAAAGTTGGAGAGCATAAGGACTTTTGTGAAAAACTCACTTTTGAAGAATTCCGATCACAAAGAAGAGCTTACCAAGCTAACTTCGCCCCATACACTCTTGATATAACAAAAATAAATAGATTTATTGGTACGGGTAACTAGCTTTCATAAATTTGTACGCTGGTTTTGTGGTGCCCCCTAGAGATCTAACGGAATGAATTCACCGGTCTCTGACTGGTAAGCTTCTATGAAGCCCGTGCTTAAATCAAAATACCAAGCATGTAAAAACAATTTATTGGATTTTATGCGCTCTTGGATCCAGGGAAATGTTTTTAAATTATTCAGGGAGATAAGCAGGGATTCTTTTTCACAAAGATGGGCCTGTTCGTCGGCTGAGCCTTGAGGATGCTGTTCTAACACTCGCCGCTTGGCCGGCTTTGCAATATCCATCCAAGCACTCATAAAATCTGAAGAATTATTGTTTTCATCCATTTCCATTAGTGCTCGTATGCCACCACAGTGACTGTCGCCAAATAAAATAATATCGCTCACACCCAAACCATTAACCCCATATTCCAGAGCAGCGCTGGTACCGTGATGTCGCAGGTCATGCTCAAATGGTGGCACCAAATTCGCGACATTTCGAACGACGAACAACTCACCTGGCTTGCACCCGGTAACGATCGCAGGATCAACCCGTGAATCACAACATGCAACTACCAGGGAGCTCGGGTTTTGACCATAGCGCACTAACTCTTCGAAAGACTGCGATTGCTCAAAATGCTTTGATTTAAAGCTCTTATAGCCTTCGATTAAAGAAAGAATACCTGAATCATTGGGGTGAATTGTGTTCATTTTATCTTCTAAATTACCGCACATATATTATCACTGCTGGACTTTAACATATCATATGTCACAAATATGAAAAAGAATCATGGTTCAAAAGTTGAGAAAGTCCTCGCACAGTCGCAAGTGGAAAGAATATTCTTTTCTAACTTGCTCCTCGAAAGGCAGAATAGATACAGTAAATACTGGCTCGCAACTTCTCTGAAAAAATCAGACTTTTAAATTCTCTTCCACAGGCATTGCGGGGCCTCATTTCTCTAAATTTATCTCTATTTATCAAATAGTTAGAGGCTATTGACAGAAGTATGATTCTTGTTACATTAACATCATTAAATAGACAATTTTTTTCGTTTGATGTGTTTGAATAGTATCGGAAGGATGCTGGATTTCTTCGACAATTGACAGCGTCCTTCCGGCTTGTATTTTGTGTTGCATTTGGAGGATAGGAATTTCTAGAACTCTGCCAAATGGAAATACTAAGTTGTCTCTCTTTCTGAGCAAGCCATGATCACTGTAGATTCTTTGTGGGAGTACCGTGGCTGTTTTGCTAACGTTGGTGCTTACTTTGGACAAACAAGGGGTGTAGCAGCAGGATCTTTACTTTCCTGTTTTAACAGAGCCTCGCACGTGGGAAATATCTTCATATTACATCCCGTACTCCTTACCGCTTTACAGAAAACCGGCTCAAATTGCTTTCCTTGGGAATCTGTCATTCCCACATTTTCAATGGAGATCAATGGACTTCGGAACGGCGAAACGGCTCTCATAACCATATACTTATTCTTGTGGCAAGGCGTGCCCACCTTTGCAGATTGAGTCCAACACTTGTTCTGAACCCCCGCTTTACAAATTTTTAGAAGCTGCTGCTTGTTATTCTTAATTTGGTCTTTTAGATCACAAAAAAAATTGTTCAACTCTTTCTGTGATGAAAATCTCTTAAGAATTTTAGGCGTCGCTGATGACGTGATTTTTGCTGAAGGGGACGTGCCAGCCACAACATACGTCGAAAAGCATAGATACATTGCTAACACACCGAAAGTGGCTCTAAGCATTCTTCCCCCTGATTTATTCAATAGCTTTTATATCTTCTATTGTAATCGTTACAACAGCTTGAAGCAAGTTAAAAGCCATTTCAAAATAGGTTTGCTTCTTGTATAGTGCAGAATCTTTTATGAATAACAGGGATATAGTCGGCCATGCTCATCGGCATACCAAAGGAAATCAAAGCACACGAATATCGTGTTAGTCTAACACCTCCCAGTGTCCGGGAACTCATTTCACAAGGACACCAAGTGCTCGTTCAAACAGGTGCTGGTGATGGGATTGGGTTCCATGATCAATCATATCTGGATGTGGGCGCTAAAATTTCCAACTCTGCAAAGGAAGTATTTGAAAAGGCAGACTTTATTGTCAAAGTAAAGGAACCCCAGCCCGAAGAATGTAAATTATTACGGGAAGGCCAGATACTTTTCACATTCCTCCATTTGGCAGCAGACCCCATTCAGGCTAAGGGCCTTATGGACTCAAAGTGTGTTGCTATTGCCTATGAAACAGTTACCGACTCTAATGGCACTCTGCCCCTATTAATACCCATGAGTGAAGTCGCAGGGCGTATGTCCATCCAGGCAGGGGCTCGATGTCTTGAAAAGTTTAAAGGTGGAAATGGTGTTCTCCTTGGTGGCGTCCCTGGTGTGGAAGCAGGCAAAGTTGTCATTATTGGAGGAGGTGTCGTCGGAACCAATGCTGCTCGTATGGCCATGGGCCTCGAGGCTCAAGTCACGATTCTTGAAAAATCTCTCCATCGCTTAAGAGAGTTAAATCTCCAATTTGGATCCCGTCTTGAAACCGTTTATTCTACAGTAACTAGCATTGATGAGCACGTTTCCAAAGCGGATCTAGTCATTGGAGCCATCCTGATTCCCGGATCAGCTGCTCCAAAGATTATTACGAAAGCACACGTCAAAAACATGCGTCCTGGCTCTGTCTTCGTAGATGTCGCTATCGATCAAGGAGGATGCTCAGAAACCAGCCGCCCAACGACACATGATGATCCCATATATACTGTGGACGAAGTCATACACTATTGTGTTACAAATATGCCCGGATCTGTCGCAAGGACTTCGGCTTCTGCGCTTAATAATGCCACGTTGCCATACATATGTAAGCTGGCCAACGAAGGCTACAAACAGGCCTTGCTTGGTAACCATTATTTCTGCGAGGGCCTAAACGTTGCCTTTGGACACATAACCCACAAGGCAGTCGCAGATGACCTAGGATATACTTATGTATCCCCTGAAAAAGCCTTTGAAGCAGCCTAAACATATAGGGCAGAGAAATAAGATCAAGGATTGTGCCATGGCTAAAAAGACTATTATTGCACTTTTCTTCTGCATTCTTCTCCCCTGGGGCATCGCTTGCTCTAAAAATGCTGAAAATCGTGTCGTTAATATATACAACTGGGCCGATTACATTGCCCCTGGTATCATCGAAAAATTTGAAAAAGAAACGGGCATTAGGGTCCAATATGATGTGTTTGACACAAATGAAATCCTCGAAGCTAAGCTCATGGTGGGCCATTCGGATTTTGATGTCGTTTTCCCGACAGCTAATCCCTTTTTTGCACGTCAGATTCAAGCCAAGATATATCAAAAAATTGATCAATCAAAATTAAAGAACTATGGGAATCTCAATGCTGACCTCCTAAAAAGTCTGGAACTTATTGACCCCCACAATGATTACGGTATTCCCTATGTATGGGGCACTTCTGGTTTTGGTTACAATATTCAAAAAGTAAAAGAAATAATGCCAAATGCGCCTATCCATAGCTGGAAAATGGTTTTTGATCCAAAAGTTGTCTCCAAGTTTCAAAAATGTGGCGTCACAGTTATGGATACAGCTTTTGAAGTATTAACAAACACGCTTGCCTATCTGCATATAGATCCAAATTCATTTGCAAAGGAAGATTTGGAAAAAGCCATTGGCGCCATTCGTGCAATTCGTCCCTATTTGAGATCTTTCAATTCTTCTCGTGTAACTGATGACCTCGCCAACGGAGACATTTGCCTCGCCCAAGGGTGGTCTGTGGATATTCTATTAGCACGGGACCGCGCTAAAGAAGCTCACCGAAACTATGACATAGCTTATGCTATCCCTGAGGAAGGCTCAGAGCTCTGGTTTGATATGATGGCTATTCCAGCCGACGCCCCTCATGTAGATGAAGCTCATGCCTTTATTGATTTTATTCTCCGCCCAGATATTAGTGCAGAAATTACAAACTATTTGAAAATGGCGAGTGCTAACGATGCAGCAAAAAAATATACTGACAAAAGTGTGCTAGAAAACCCTCTGATATATCCTCCCGCAAAAGTCATTCAGAAACTCTTTATCTCTAAGTCGGCACCTGTTAATTATGAACGCCTTCGCACCCGACTTTGGGCTCGCATGACGGCACGAAAGTAGAGTATATTTTATGACTGTACAAAAAAAGCAACTTGAGCCTTGGCAAGATCCTTCCATCTCTCCTTATATTCAGATTGAAAACGTTTCCAAAGACTATGATGGCATTCCAGCCATAACCGACCTATCTCTTTCCATTTATAAAGGAGAATTTTTTTCCCTTCTGGGAGCATCAGGATGTGGCAAAACAACACTCCTCCGAATCCTGGCCGGATTTGAAACTCCAAGTGCTGGTAGAATCTTCATCGATGGCGTAGATATGTCCCGTGTTCCTTCCTATGAACGTCCCGTCAATATGATGTTCCAATCCTACGCCCTCTTCCCCCATATGACAGTAGCTCAGAACGTAGCCTTTGGTCTTAAGCAGGAAGGACTCCCTAAGTCAGAAATCGTGGAGCGTGTTAAAGAGGCGCTCCAGTTAGTCCAAATGACTTCCTACTCGAAACGGAAACCCTACCAACTCTCTGGAGGCCAAAAACAACGCGTTGCCCTAGCCCGTAGCATTATCAAACGCCCCAAGCTCCTCTTGTTAGACGAACCATTAGCGGCCCTAGACAAAAAACTACGAGAACGAACACAGTTTGAGTTGGTCAACATTCAGGAAAGTATTGGAATCACCTTTGTTATGGTAACTCACGATCAAGAGGAAGCCATGACCGTTTCCACGCGGCTAGGTATTATGGAAGAAGGTCATGTGCGCCAAGTTGGGTCTCCCCATGAGATTTATGAGTTTCCCAATTCACGCTATGTGGCCGATTTTATTGGATCTATAAATATCTTTGACGGAACCGTTGTAGAAGAAGATAAATATCACGTGCTTGTCCATTCCGAAGAAGACAGCTGCAACTTTCATATTGCCCGCACTTCCACTGCCCCCATCGGAGCCCAAGTCAGCGTGGGCATCCGCCCTGAAAAAATTATTGTATCCAAAGAAAAACCCCAAGGAAAACTCAATACAATCAAAGGGATCGTTGATGATATTGCATACTTAGGAGATGTGTCCATCTATCATGTCCGACTCCCCTCCGGAAAAATCATTCAAGCCACACTTCCTAATTTAGCCCGTCTAACGGAACAACCGTTAACATGGGAAGATAAAGTATACCTTCAGTGGCGTCCAGAAAATGGTATGGTATTGGCCCTATGACGACACCAACTTTCCTGAAAAATTCTCCTTTAAAAGAATCGGTGAAAATATTCGAAAAATTCCTCAAAAAGAGAGGGAAGTCCGCGCTGATTGCTACTCCATATACGTGGCTTTTGCTCTTTTTTTTAATTCCATTTTTAATTGTTGCAAAAATTAGTCTCTCTGAATTTGTCATTGGCGTTCCCCCCTTTAAACCCATCCTAAAATGGGTCGGAAGTAACCTTCCCCAGATTCACTTCAACTTTGGAAACTATGCCTACCTAATCTACGACGATTTTTATCTAGTCGCTTACCTAAGCTCTCTTAAGCTGGCTTTCATAGCAACAATTTTATGCCTAATCATAGGATATCCAATGGCCTATGCTATATACAGGTCTTCTGTTCGGTGGCGCACTCTTCTACTCTTACTTATTGTGCTCCCCTTTTGGACATCCTTTCTGATTAGAGTCTATGCCTGGATAGGACTCCTCAGCCCACAGGGGCTTATAAATAGCACTCTCATGACCATAGGGCTCATCGAAGATCCATTGCCTCTCTTGTATAATGATTTTTCTGTCTGCCTAGGACTTGTTTACTGTTATCTCCCTTTCATGATCCTTCCTATATATGTGGCTCTAGACCGCTTGGATCCAACTCTTTTTGAGGCTTCCCACGATCTAGGGGCCACACCGTTTCAAACGTTTCTTAAAATCATCTCTCCTCTGACACTCCCTGGAATTATTGCAGGCTCTCTTCTAGTGTTTATTCCTGCCATCGGAGAATTCGTTATTCCAGATCTCCTCGGAGGATCCGATACACTGATGATCGGAAAAGTGATATGGACCGAATTCTTTATCAATCGTGATTGGCCTGTGGCAGCAGCTCTTGCCATAACAATGCTCCTTATAATCGTCGTTCCTATTATGCTTTTCCAAAAATTTAAGTCGCAAGAATCCCGATCATGAAACATGCTTATCGCCCGTTCCTAAGATCAACCGTCCTAGCATTTGGCTACGCGTTTCTTTACCTCCCCATCGTTATTCTCATTTTCTATTCTTTTAACGAATCCCGATTGGTTACGGTATGGTCTGGATTTTCCACTAAATGGTACACGAGCCTCCTCGATAATCATCAGCTTTTGTCTGCTGTTTGGGTGAGCCTTAAAGTGGCAACCATGACTGCTACTTTTTCAACCATATTGGGAACTCTGGCAGCCCTTGTCCTGACCCGCCTTGGACCTTTTCGAGGACGAAGTCTCTTTAGTGGCTTAGTGACGGCCCCCTTAGTCATGCCTGAAGTTATAACAGGACTTTCCTTGCTATTACTATTTGTCTCGACGCAGCAAATGTTTGGTTGGCCCCATGGACGAGGAATAATCACTATTACTATTGCTCACGTTACCTTTTCCATGGCATATGTGGCCGCCATGGTCCAAGTGCGCTTGGCTAACTTTGACAATACGCTTCGAGAGGCAGCCTTAGACCTTGGGGCACCCCCCATGAAGGTCTTTTTTCTCATTACCCTACCAATCATATCCCCTGCCCTTGTTGCCGGCTGGATTTTAGCTTTTGTCCTTTCCATGGATGACGTTGTCATCGCAAGTTTCGTCTCTGGACCAGGCTCAACAACACTTCCAATGCTCATTTTTTCAAGTATACGCATGGGGATCACGCCTCAAATCAACGCCCTTGCAACCATCATTATACTCGTAGCAGGCATCAGCGTAGGCCTGAGCAGCTGGATCATCTATCGGAAACGAAAAGACAAAGCTTAACCCACACACAAAAGCACTAGATCACCCCTATAATCTGTTATATAAACAGGACAATTAAATTCTAAAAAGTTTTATCGCCCTGAATTAAAATTGATCAACCAACAGATAATGGAAGGAATACCCTTATGAATTTTGGCAAAATAAAAGCCCCTCTTATACTAGCTCTCTTATGCCTCGTTACACTTTCCCCCTCACCTTCCACTAGCTGTACATCTTGTGATGAACATTCGAAGGTAGTCTTCGGCATCTCCCTGTCACCCTATGTGCGAAAAGTCTTGGTCGCTCTCCATGAAAAAGGGATAAAGTTCACACTAAAAGAAACCTTGCCTACCCTAGCATTAAAATCCAAAAATATGGAAGTGCCGGCAGATTTCGCCCAAGCGAGTCCACTCGGAAAAATCCCAGCCTTTAAAGACGGAAACGTTACCATGGCTGACTCGGCGGTCATTACGGCTTACCTTGAAAAAACCCATCCCAATACCCCACTTTTCCCTAAAGCGCCTGATTCCTATGCCCGCACCTTATGGCTTACCAAATACGGAGATGATGTGCTGGGGCCTGTGATTGGCAAGAATGTCCTCTTTGAACGCTTTGGAAAACCGGTAATTTTCAATCAAACAACCGATGAGAAAGTGGTTCAAACGGCTCTACAAGAAACGTTGCCTCCCATGTATGACTACTTGGAGAAAGAACTTGGTGACAATGAGTGGATTGCAGGCAAGGATTTCTCCGCTGCCGATATCGCTATCGTGGCACAACTGGCAAGTCTTGAATTGGCTAACGAGACCTTTGACGCTAAGCGTTGGCCTAAATTAGCCGCTTATACCAAACGCGTTCTCGATCGACCTTCTTTTAAAGCAACGGCAGCGCACCCTTCGGCAGTTCCAGTTAAAACGTCAAAGGTGTGAGACCTTTACACACAACTCATCGATGGAAAATGCAGGATTAACATCCTGAAAACAGATCAGGAGACCCTATTGCCAACACATGGCAAGATCGCTAGTCTGTGCGTGAAAAAATATACAGGAGTTATTTGATGACCAATAAATCTACAAGTCAGCCCCACGTAATTGTTTTGGGGAATGAAAAAGGCGGCACCGGAAAATCTACTACGTGTATGCATGTAATAGTCGCCCTTCTCCGGCTTGGATACTCTGTAGGAAGTGTTGATATTGATGCACGACAGGGAACCCTGACCAGATATATTGAAAATCGCCAACGGTACCAAAAGAGCTCTGATAAAGATATTCCACTCTCTGATCACAAGCCCATGCCTTCCAGCACACTGGATTCTGTGAAAGAAGCCCAGGAGGAAGATTCTGCAAGCCTAACCGCTTGCATTGCCGGCCTGTCTTCAAATGATTTTATTGTTATTGATACACCTGGAAGTAATACCTATTTATCTCGCTTAGCCCATTCCTTTGCCGATACCCTTATTACTCCCCTCAATGACAGCCTCATAGACTTGGATATGCTCGTGCGCCTAAAAGATGACGGAATGGATATTGTTCGCCCTAGCCTCTACGCAGAGTTTGTCTGGGAACAGAAAAAAAACCGGGCCATTCGCGATGGCGGAAATATTGACTGGATTGTGCTCCGAAATCGTTTGTCGAATATTCATGCCAAGAATAAAGAAAAAATGGAACAAGTCCTGAGTGCTCTCTCTAAACGGATAGGATTTCGTACATTAGCCGGATTCGGGGAACGGGTCATTTTTCGCGAACTATTCCTATCTGGGCTTACCCTCTTAGATATGAGAGAGACAGGTCAAGTCCTTCAACTTTCCCATATCACTGCCAAGCAAGAGCTTCGACGTTTGATTGAATCCATTCAACTTCCCCAACTTCAGGAGAGGGCAGCCGCATCCCTATAGCCTTTGATTAGATTCTTACTCATTGCCGTCCTTGCCATAGCTGTACTCGGGGGCGGTTTTCTCTTGATTAAAGCCCTTGTTCGTTTCATTCAAAAAAATTCTAGCACTTTTTTAAAATGGAGCGCCGCCATTGGAGGCGGTATGTTGTTCCTATTTTTCCTCCTAACAGGGCGCCTAGCCGGGATTCTTTATCTAATTCCTCTATTGGGTCCATTGGTTCAAAGACTTTTAATGAACACCCGCTTTCAATATTTCACCCAAGAAGAAAATTCAGATACAGCTGCTGGCCCCATGACACGCTCAGAAGCCCTTAATATACTTGGACTTTCTGAAAATGCCTCAAAAGAAGACATTAAAAAGGCCCATAGACGATTGATTCTTAGCCTCCATCCTGATAAAGGAGGATCAGCATATCTAGCCGCTAAGATTAATCAAGCGCGGGAAGTGCTGTTAAAGGGGTAAGTGGAACTCTTTTTCTGGAACTCCTGGCTTAAGTGTAGTGACATCATCGAGAGAAAGTGTTTATGAAGCATAAAGTACGGAAGGCAATATTCCCAGTCGGTGGATTCGGAACCCGTTTCCTCCCTGCTACTAAATCTGTTCCCAAAGAACTACTTCCTGTCGTTGACCGCCCCTTAATCCAATTTGCCGTCGAAGAAGCTCGTCTGGCTGGAATTGAAGAATTTATTTTTGTGACAGGCAGAGGAAAATCCCCCATAGAAGACTATTTTGATCACTCCTATGAGCTCGATTCTTTCCTCTTAGAACGTGGTAAACTTGACGATTTAGATCTTGTGAATTCTCTTCTGCTCAGGCCGGGACAGATTTCCTACACCCGCCAACAGGAACCTCTGGGTCTAGGTCATGCTGTTTGGTGTGCCCGCCATCTCGTCGGAGATGAACCTTTTGCCGTTATTCTGCCCGATGATCTCATTCAAGCCGAACGCCCTTGCCTGCAACAAATGGTTGAAGCATTCGAAATTAAGGGCGGGAATATGCTCGCGGTTATGGACGTAGAGCCCCAACATACCCCCCTATATGGGATCCTAGACGTTAAAACAGATGAAGGTCACTTCGTCCTTGCCAATGGCTTAGTGGAAAAACCCCTTCCCGAAAATGCTCCTTCTAATTTGGCCGTTATCGGTCGCTATATTTTGCAACCAGATATTTTTGACGTTCTTGAGGAACAAGAAGCCGGTGCAGGGGGTGAGATTCAATTAACTGATGCCATTGCTTCTCTCGTAAAGGAATACCCTCTTAATGGCGTCAGGTTTATTGGAGAACGGTTTGACTGTGGGACAAAAGAAGGTCTTTTAGCTGCCAATATTTCTTATGCCCTTGAACGAGCTGATATGAGGAATTCGACGAAGAAACTTCTTACACAGTTTGGAAAGCAATTAACGGAAGCTGCTTAATTTTATTGAACTTTTTTGACAGAAAGGAAACAACATGCGCCTCGCAATGATCGGTACTGGATATGTAGGACTTGTATCGGGCACCTGTTTTGCCCAGTTTGGTGTCAATGTGACTTGTGTCGATACTGATGAAGAAAAAATTGCCAATCTTTCAAAGGGAAAAATCCCCATTTACGAACCCGGACTAGATGCCCTCGTTACAGCAAATACGAAAGTTGGAAGATTGTCCTTTACCACAGATCTTAAAAAGGCTGTACGTGAAGCAGATATTGTTTTTATCGCCGTAGGAACACCCAGCCGTCGAGGAGATGGGCACGCAGATCTAACTTATGTCTATGAAGCCGCCAAAGAAATAGCCAATGCCGTCGAGGGATATACGGTCGTTGTTACAAAATCCACAGTTCCTGTAGGAACGGGCCGAAAGGTGCAGGAAATTATTCGTGAAACGCGACCAGATGCGGATGTGGACGTGGTTTCAAACCCAGAATTCCTGAGAGAAGGGTCGGCCATTGAAGACTTTATGCGTCCCAATCGAATCGTCATCGGTGTAGAAACCGAGCGAGCGAAGGAAACTATGGCTCAGTTATACCGACCACTCTTTCTTCTAGAGACGCCTATGGTTTTCACAAGCCTTCCTACTTCAGAGCTTATTAAGTATGCAGCGAATGGTTTCTTAGCCACCAAAATTGCATTCATAAACGAAATTTCTGATCTTTGCGAAGAATGTGATGCCGATATTCAGTCTGTTTCAAAGGCCATTGGACTTGATAACCGTATTGGAACCAAGTTCTTGCACGTGGGGCCTGGCTATGGGGGATCTTGCTTCCCTAAAGATACATTGGCTCTGGCAAAAACGGCTCAAGATTTCAACTCTCCCCTAAAGATTGTTGAGTCTGTAATTGACGCAAATAAGTGCCGCAAAGAAAACATGGCTAAACGTGTTATTGCTGCTTGCGATGGAGATGTCCAAGGAAAGACAATTGCCATCTTAGGCGTCACCTTTAAACCAAATACAGACGATATGCGAGAAAGTCCTAGTTTGGACATTATCCCAGCGTTACAAAAAGCCGGAGCGACTATTAAAGCATTCGATCCTGCTGGAATGAAAGAGGCCGAGCAGTTCTTTACTGACATAACATGGTGCGCCAATACCGATGAAACGCTTCTCGATGCAGATGCTCTTGTCATCCTAACCGAATGGAATGAATTCAGAGCACTAGATCTGGCAAAGGTAAAAAGTCTCTTGAAAAACCCCCTTATGATCGACCTTCGAAATATCTATCCCCTCGAAGAAATGGAAAAGTCTGAGATTGTGTATCATTCCATTGGACGTGCGACTGTCGGCGGGAAAAGTGCAACTCGACGCAACACTTCGAAAGCTGCCTAAAAATGCATGTTTTTCATTCTTCTATCCTACGTGAATATGATATCCGCGGTGAAGTTGGTAAAACACTCTCCCAAGAGGACGCCTATTTTCTGGGACGCTGTTTCGGAACATTGATACGGGATCGGAAAGGAAAGTCGGTTGCCCTAGGCTACGATGGTCGCTTGAGTTCCCCCAGCCTTGCTCAGGGCGTTTCACAAGGCCTTTGTGACGAAGGCATTTCCGTCAAAGAAATTGGCCTTGGCCCAACGCCCATGCTCTCATACGCCATTCATGCCCTTGAAACCGATGGGGGAATCATGGTCACTGGATCCCACAATCCGCCCCATCATAATGGATTCAAAATCACCATTGGAACCGAGCCATTTTTTGGGGAACAAATTCAAAATCTCAAAGAGATTATGAAAACGCTCTCACAAAAACCAGCCGTTTCCACAGGCACCCATGAGTCTGTCGAGATTAAAGAACAATATGTCACTCGTCTCACAGAAGGACTCCCCCTCCAAAAACCCCTAACGGTGGTCTGGGACCCTGGAAATGGAGCTTCGGGCGAAATCATTGAAATGCTGACGAAGAATTTACCTGGCAACCATATCCTCTTAAATACTAAAATTGACGGCACTTTCCCCGTTCATCATCCTGACCCAACCGTTCCTGAAAATCTTATCCAACTTCAGCAAACTGTCCAACTTCACCAGGCTGACCTGGGCATTGCCTTCGATGGCGATGGAGATAGAATAGGCGTTGTGGATGGAATAGGCCGAATTCTATTTGGAGATCAATTACTTATTCTCTACGCCCAAAAGCTTCTTCAAGAAATCCCCAAGGCCACAATTATTGCCGATGTAAAAGCGAGCCAGACTCTTTTTGATGAAATCGCAAAATTAGGGGGAGCTCCCATCATGGGCAAGACAGGCCATTCCCTCATCAAGGCGAAAATGAAGGAAACAAAGGCACCTCTTGCAGGAGAAATGAGCGGACATATCTTTTTCGCCGATCGCTATTATGGCTTTGATGATGCCATCTATGCTGCCCTCAGACTTTTGGAAGTGCTTGATAATTCCGAGGAAACTTTAACTCAAAAAGTCGACCAACTTCCAACACCTCACAACACCCCGGAGATTCGCTTTCAGTGTGACGATGATCGGAAATTTAAAGTCGTGGAAGAAATTAAGAATAAATTAGAATCCAGTAAGACTCCGTTCAGTGGAATCGATGGTGTCCGCGTTTCCGTCCCTGACGGGTGGTGGCTTTTACGCGCTTCAAACACTCAAGACGTTCTCGTTGCTCGATGTGAAGGCAAAACACAAGAGGCCCTAGAGGAAGCTCAAAAACATCTAACAGAGCACTTAAAGTCTGTTGGGATCTCGTTGCCAAACTAGCCGCACGTTATACGCGGAAATACTTCTTCACATTACTGACTACCGAAAATCTACGGTACTTGCTCAATAATTCTCCCACATATACAATTTAGCGTATATTGAATTTAATCCGTTGTTTTTTTATGATAAATGGAGAGAATAAATTGCTCAATTACTAGATCACAATAGACAATCATATGAATACTTTCGTGCAAAAGCAGAGGATATAAACACCATCTGCAGCCCTCTTTTCGAATTTTTACCTATCAGATTTTTTTCGTACATACGATTTTACAAAGACGACCGAAGATTGTACTTAACAAATAACACCCAATGGCTTGAAGATTATTTTGAAAATAACTTTCTCAACAACCAAGACCATAACAACAAGTTAGCTCTTCGATTTCACTCTAGGGATCGAGTTAGTAGTGATGAACTCCCAATTGCAGCACTTTTTTCAAAATATGATTTGTTGCTTCGAACTTCAGTAGTAGAGGAAGTAGATGAGTATTTTGAGGCGTATTCATTTGCTGGATCATCTCACCTTCAAAATAAATATATTTTTAAAGAAGACATTATGAAAAAATTCGTGAAATATTTTAAATTTAACGCTCGGAAACTTATTAACGTCTGTGATTCCAAAAAATTGTTCTTTTCAGACTTCCAATTTCCAACCTTTAACGAACAATATTCTGGACAAGAAAAAAACTTTTTAAAAGAAATAGAAATCCCTCATCATCACGTTTTTGGAGAGAATGGGGATACTTTTCTATCACCTCGCGAAAAACAATGCATGGATCTTATATGTGAAGGTATGACGTCGTGTGAAATTGCGAAAATACTTAATCTTTCATCTCGAACCATAGAATCATATGTTTCTAATATAAAAGATAAACTACTATACCCGAAACGACTCACTAAAGGTAAAAGCGAAAAGTTTGCGATAAGGACTCGTCTGGTCCACCTATATACCAAATCTGAATCGTAAAAATATGACCCTATGCGGCCCTTTTTTCCGAGACTTTCGCGACTTTTTCCCGGGAAGGAACTTTGATCTTATGTAGGGAAAAAATCCCGAATAGCATGCTAGGACAAACAAATAAAAGTGGCGCCATCTCACTGCCTGTTGCTTTGACTAGCCAAGCGCAGATGAGAGAAGTACACCCAGTAAAAACAGCCATCCCCAGGGCTTCCCCTAGACCGACACCTCGATATCTCATACGTGTGGGGAAAACGAGAACTTTCAATGCCATAGTTGCCCCGGTCGCCGTAGCACAGGATAAACAAAAAAGAATTTGAAAGATGAAAACAGTGCTTAAACCCATGTTTGGGTTAAGAAACAGAAAAAAGAGAGAAGAAGATATTAAAAACAATACGGCAGAAGCTAAACACACTTTCTTTATCCCGAAACGATCTGAACAAGCACCCATAAGCGGATTGCTCACCGTTAAAATGGCAGCAAAAGGAATACAAAAAGCTATAACTTCTCGAGAGCTAAAACCAAAAATCCGAATGAGATATTGTGGAGAATATAAGAAAACTAGATTATAGGGAAGTGCAACGAAAGTAATTAAGCCAAGTATGTACACTAAATTTCGGTGTTCTGACTTCAAAAATGATTTGAGGCTCGTAAATTTTTCCCCAGCACCTTTGCTTGCTCTCAAGAAATCTTCACTTTCTGGTAGAAGTCGCCGCAGAAAATAACCAAAAAGCCCAAAAACACCTCCTAACACAAAGGGAACTCGCCATCCCCAAGATGGAATAGCCGAATTGGTAAATATATATCCCAAGCAAAAACTTAACAAAAGCGCAAAGCAGGTGCCCATATACAGAATCCCACCCGTATAAGCCTTCTTACCCTCTGGGGCATTTTCTAAAAGTAACACGCTCGCGCCGGCAAACTCACCCGCAACAAAAAAGTTCTGCACCAACCTACAAATTAAAAGTAATATTGGGGCCCAAATTCCAATTTCTGAAAAGGTTGGAAGCAGCCCAATCATAAGCGTTGGCAGCGAAATAAAAAACATGGACAACTGCAAGGGCTTTTTTCGTCCGAACTTATCTCCAAAATATCCAAACAGCAGACCACTGATAGGGCGTAAAATGAACCCTGCAGCGAACACTACTAGCCCAAATAATCGAGATATTTCAGGATCTTCATGTGGGAAGAAAAGAGGCGATAGAACGAGAATCAAGCTCCCATACAGAAAAATGTCGTAGTACTCTAACATCGTTCCTAAACATATCGTGAAGATCGATTTCTTTTTCATCATATTTCCACCCTCATTGAATTCAGTTTTACAGCATTATTTACATCTTCCACCCAAAGTGACTATACATTTATATCTTAAAATTACAACAGGTTAAACTTGAATTAGAACATACTTTTTGCCAAAACACTATCCTATATAGATCTCAGAAAGGCGGATAAAACACATTTTATTAACACTTTAGGGAGCCATTTTCCTATATACTCACATCAGGCTTATTACAGGAAAGTTTTAAATGAGCACCATCAGAAATATTAAAGACTTAAACCAGATTCAATTGGGACTCCCACCGTGGATCACAGAAATCAAAGTCCCAGAGGCTTCTAAATTTCAAGAGCAAGAAGAACGGATGCGCTTTGTGATAATGCTCTCAAAAATGAATGTTGATCATGGCACGGGGGGGCCTTTTGGTGCCGCCATTTTTAATATGAAAACCCATGAACTTGTTTCCATGGGAGTCAATGTGGTTATCTCAGAAAAATGCTCAATGGCCCACGCCGAAATCATGGCTCTTATGTTGGCACAGAAAAAACTTGGCAAATTTTCTCTTAATCTATCCCAGCAAAACAGTTATGAACTCGTAACCAGTTCAGAACCCTGCGCCATGTGTTTCGGCGCAATTCTTTGGTCCGGAGTTAAATGTTGCTCCAGCGGGGCACGCGCCGAAGATGTCTCTGAGATTGGTTTTGACGAAGGGGACAAGCCCTCTCGATGGAATGAGTCCCTTGAAAAAAGAGGTATTACCCTTATAGAAGATGTGTGCCGTCAAGAAGCCAAAGATGTTTTGGAATTCTATGTGGAAAAAAACGGACGCATTTATAATGGGTGAAGAGACGTCTTACGAAACAATCTATGAAAGTTTTCCGTCGTAATCTGTCCCACTTCTTCTTCGGAGATCTTTTTAATTTCGGCAAGTTTTTTAGCCACTTCTACCACATAGGCAGGTTCATTGGATTTCCCCCGATAGGGAACTGGTGCAAGAAATGGGCTGTCCGTTTCTACTAACAATCGATTCATTGGCACCCTTGCAGCAGTCTCCCTCAATTCAACCGCATTCTTAAATGTCAAAATGCCCGATAGGGAAATATAAAAACCCATGGCAAGCGTTTCATCGGCAAATCTCTGGCTACCGCTAAAGCAATGAATAACCCCAGGCGCTCGATCCTCCCGAGGCCCAACACTTTCTTCTTTTAAGAGTGCCAAAATATCGTCTTCTGCATCTCGACTATGGATAATAAGAGGTAACCCATTTTCCTGTGAAGCTTGTACGTGGGCCCGAAAAGATTTCTTTTGAGCTTCCCGATCACTGTGCTCATAGTAATAATCTAGACCCGTTTCCCCAAAACCAACCACCTTTGGCGACACAGCAAGTTCCAGCAAGTCCCCAGGCTTGATGTCTGGATACCGCTTTGCTTCGTGTGGGTGCACCCCAACAGTGCAATAGACAGTTGGGTCCCTTTCAGCAATTTTTAGAATAGCTGGAAACTCTTCCAGATCCGTCGAAATAGAGAGCAACTGTCCCACTCCCACCTCATGGGCACGTTGAATGACCTGAGGTATTTGATCCTTAAACTCTGGAAAATTCAGATGACAATGACTGTCAACGAGCCAAGGTTTTTTCATGGGACCCTCCTGGAACGTATCGGGGGAAAATAGGTTCAGGGTTTGGAAGCGCCGTTCCCGATACCAAAGCACTCTCTGCAGATAAATTAGCAAAAGTTCTCTTGTTTTTTGGCACTGCTAACTGGTCCAAAATCTTTTCAGTGGCATCAGGTAGGAATGGCTGAGCAAGAATTGTTATATACCGAATGGCCTCAGATAACACATATAGAACTGTTTCCATACGGTCCGTATCTGTTTTCCGCAAAGCCCAAGGAGCCTGCGTATCCACATATCGGTTAGCCACGCCGATGGCGCGCCATAGTCGCTCTAGATACTTGTGAAAAGCTTGTTCCTCTGCAAGCAAAGGCTTCAAATCATCATAAAGGCTCTGCACTTCTTTCAGCATAGCCTCGTCATCCCTAGTCAATGTGCCTTTCTTAGGAACAACCCCTCCAGCATGTTTTGCAACAAAGGAGAGCACCCGTTGAATAAGGTTGCCATAGTCATTAGCCAAATCACTGTTTATGCGACGCTCCATAGAGTCACATGAAAAGTCTCCATCTTGGCCAAAAGGAATCTCTCGCATCATAAAATAACGAAGCTGATCCACTCCGTAAGTTTTGATGAGCTCAAATGGATCTAGTACATTCCCCAATGATTTGGAGCATTTTTGACCTTCGTTTGTCCACCAGCCGTGTGCATATACCCGCTTGGGTAATGGTAAATCCGCTGCCATCAAAAAGGCTGGCCAAAAGATGGCATGAAATCGAAGTATATCTTTCCCAACAATATGATGCGCCTCCGGCCAAAAAGTTGCGAAATCAGAAGCTTCCGTATCGGGATAACCAAGAGCCGTAATATAATTCGTTAGAGCATCAAGCCAAACATAAACCACATGATCAGGGTCTCCTGGAACAGGAACACCCCAAGTGAAAGTCGTTCGCGAAACAGAAAGGTCTATTAATCCCTGCTTAACGAAACTAATGACTTCATTGCGTCGAGAGGCTGGTGCAATGAAGTCTGGATGATCATTATAAAATTTTAAGAGACGGTCCTGGTATTTGGAAAGTCGGAAAAAATAACTTGGCTCCTCTACCCACTCAACATTTGCTCCTGTGGGCGCTTTGCCATTAATGAGCTCTTTTTCCGCAAAGAAAGTTTCATCGGTCACAGAATACCAGCCCGAGTAGCTTCCTAAGTAGAGATCGTCGTTCTCCACTAAACGTTCCCAAAACTTCGTTACACCTTTTTTGTGGCGCGGCTCGCTCGTACGGATAAAGTCATCACAGGTAGCCTTCATCGCTTTGGCCATTTCCCGGAATTCTTTCTCTACCTTGTCCGCAAAGGCTTGAGGCGTCATTCCCGCTGCTTCGGCTGTTCTTTCTACCTTTTGACCATGCTCATCCGTTCCTGAGAGAAACTTTACATCACACCCATCTAAGCGCATGAATCGTGCCAAGACATCACATGCCAATGTAGTATATGCGTGGCCCACATGTGGCGATCCATTCACATAATAAATGGGAGTGGTTACGTAGAATGCCCGCGTCATTTTATCTCTCTTTCACAAAGCTTAAGAAAACACACAGAAGAGTTTGTTTCCGATCCAAAGTATATCGTTGCATCTCCTCAAAATGTAGCCTTATTTTCTCCCATATTCTAAGCCAATTTTCAAGGGAGCAATGGTTGGTCATAAGCCCATATAGTTCTACTTCCTCTGGTGTATTGCAGGCGCTTTTTCCTTCTGATTTGAGATAGTTCCCCAAAAATCCCATTAGCAAAATTGTAAAAATCTCAAAAGAATCACTCTCTTGCTTTTTACAAAGCCGTTCAATGAGAGAAAAAGGAACATTTGCCGAATTGGTGAGAAGGCCCTTAACGGCACCTAACATTTCCTTATAGAGTGCCAAACCACCGCCTTGAATCATTGTGAGAACTTGGCCAAGACGGCCCCCACTCAATGAGGTTAACAAGTCTCTCTCTTCTTTAGAAAATGACCCATGATGTTTTGCTAAATAATCCCCAACTATCTCTGACGAAAGGGGTTTCATTTGAATGACCTGACAGCGAGATCGAATAGTTGGCAACAAAAGACCCGGCTTATGGGAAACAAGAATTATAAAAGTCCCGAGGGGCGGCTCTTCTAAGGACTTTAAGAGTGCATTGGCCCCATTGCGATTCATTTCCTCGACCCCGTCGACGACGACAACACGATAAGGACTTTCCGATGATGTTTTCTGGAGAAAAGCAGGAATCTCTCGCACTTTGCCGACTGGAATCTCAAGTTGCACCTTGCCCTTCTCATCAACTCCCCTAGAAATACATAGAAAGTCCCCATGGCTTCCGCTAAGAATCCTCCGACGGACCATACTAGCTGGATCCACGTGCAAAGTTTTATGGGAGATTCCTGCGTCTTCAGAATAAGTGAGCAAATATTGTGCCAGTCTATGGGCCATGGTTGCTTTGCCAATGCCCTTAGGACCAGTTAGCAACAGTGCATGAGGCAAACGATTTTGTGCCATAAGCTGCAAAAGATAACTTTCCACATCTTCATGACCTAACAAGTCAGGCTGAGCACTATAGAGGGTTTCTTCAACGGGATCTGCTCTCATATCAAGCTTCCTTTAAAGCACTCCCCAGTCTAAGATCCACATACTGGGAAATTTCCTGGGAAATATCTTCAATGGACTTGTCGGCATCCAAAAGGACACATCGATCGCTATGGTCTTTCGCGATCTGTTGGTATGCATCTCGAACTTTCTCGTGATAATCGGCCCCTTTGCGTTCAAGGCGATCTTCCTTTTGGGCCGCATTAAGTTCCTCACGATCCATGGCTCTTTTGAGGCCCACTTCAGAAGAAAGATCAAAAATAAAAGTTAAATCTGGCTCTGAATCGCCGACAACAATTTGAATAATTTGCTCAACAATATCCTTTCCAAGGTCGCCTGCATATCCTTGATATGCAAGGGAAGAATCGGCGAATCGATCGCTCAGCACCCACGTCCCTGCCGCAAGTGCTGGCTTGATCTTTTTTTCTAAATGATCTCGTCGGGCCGCAAAGTAAAGAAGAAGCTCCGTCATAGAGTCCCATCGACCTGGCTCGCCCGTCAATATTAGAGGACGAATTTCCTCAGCACCTGGCGTTCCTCCTGGCTCTCGCGTTACCAGAACTTCTTTTCCACGATCCTTTAGATACTGCGCCAGTAAAGTAATCTGGGTAGATTTACCGGAACCTTCTCCCCCTTCAAAGGTAATAAATTTTCCTCGATTTGCCACGAGTAATCCTTTTTGCCTAGAATAGACCTGTTACAAAATTTGTTGTCCGAGACCAAAGTCTTCCCATAAATCCTAATTCTGTCACATCTTCCGCCACTACTAGAGGAATAAGCTCTTCACGAGCCGCAGAAATACTGGTTTCCGGAATTTGTACCTTTAATACACCTGCTTTTGCCCCTTTTTGAAGAGGAGCGATAAGAGGCTGATATTCAGCCACAGCCGTTATCTTGGAAGAAACAGATTTAGGAACAGTTATCAATGCGGGCGAAGCCACAACGAGTGGAACCGTATCCACAGCACCATCTCTTACACTGGCGGTTTCAATTAGCTGACCACTTTCAAATAAAGTTTTATTCTCAAATTCCCGTAGCCCCCACTTCATTAGAGTCTCAGAATCTTTGGCCCGAATCTGCTTATTCTCACATCCATTGATCACAAGAATTAAACGCCGGTCCCCCTGCTTTGCCGAAGCAACTAGACCAAGTCCTCCAGCGTCAGTTTCTCCGGTCTTCAAGCCGTCCACATCTAAACTTGTGTAAAGAAGCGGATTCCGATTACCTTGACGGATCTTATTGTACGTAAATTCTTTTTGAGCATAAAATTTCTTATACAATTCAGGGAAATTTTCAATGGTCGCTTTGCCGATTAGCATCAAATCTTTGGCCGTAGAATGATGTCCTTCATCTGGCCATCCAGTCGCATTCAAGAAAGTCGTATTTGTTGCTCCCAACTCATGGGCCTTAGCTGTCATTTCCTGTGCAAAATTATCTTCAGTTCCAGCAAGACCTTCTGCGACTGTAATACAGGCATCATTCCCTGATTGGACAATAATACCCTGAATAAGCTCCTCTACAGTTGGTTTGGAACCCAGTTCTAGGAACATTCTAGCCCCCCCTTTTCGCCAGGCATTTTCTCCGACTTTAAACTTATCGCCTAAAGAGAGTCTATTTTCTTTCAAACGCTCAAACATAAGGTAGACCGTCATGATTTTAGTCATGGAAGACGGCACCATCAATTCGCTTGCATTTTTTTCATAGAGAATTGCCCCCGTAGTCGCATCCATAAGCACAGCCTGTTTCGCACATAGATCTATTGCAGGCTTTGCCCAAGCATGACTGCCTATAGACAAAATAATCAACAGGCCAAACGTAATAATCCTTCTCATTGCTTCCTCTCTCATTTCAAAACATGTGCATCTGAATGACCAGTTGCCTTTAGTTTGTTAAGATACGTATTCGCTACATCTTTACTCTTGAAGGGACCAGCACGGACAGCATATAGAGTTCTGTCCCCCGAATTAACCGCATTCACTTTGGTTGAACCCAACGAAGATAGTTTATTACTCAATCTACTGGCATTTTCAACCTTTGAAAATGTTCCCACCTGAACATAGACACCCTCTGCTTGCGTTGGCACGGGTTTTGCTGGCAATGCAACTTTCCTCTCACTAGGCATAGCGTGTTGTATTGGAGCCGATTTTTCCCTTACCTGAGGCACGGATTCTTTGGCCTTAGGCACGACCTCTTGCACCCTGGACGTGGCCTCTTTAATATTTTTAGTTGCATCCTCAACAGCTTCCTTCACTTGTTTCACCGCTTTCTGTACTTCTGGGGGTGCTTCACGTCCATTGGGCAAAACGGCTCGACCCTGACGAAATATATCCCCCGACTGTTTGTTGGAAGCTAATTGGAACGATGGCTTTTCCGAAACAACAGGAGCTGACTCAGCCATTCTTAATGGGAACTTGTCTGGTCCAGATGGAGGTGTTTTGCCTTGAGCCATCGCGGCAAGCACCTTACTCTCATGGGAAATAACTTCCAATCGTACCCTTGCTTTTCCCCTGTTATGAAAACCCAATAATTGGGCAGCACGCTTAGACAAATCCACAATGCGTCCAGGATAATAGGGCCCTCGATCGTTCAGACGCACAAACAAAATACGCCCATTATCCAAATTTGTTACCTTTGCCATGCAGGGAAGTTGAAGAGTTTTGTGCGCCCCGGTTACTTCATACATATTAAATATTTCACCATTGGCCGTCAGTTTCCCGTGAAACATGGGACCGTACCAAGAAGCTAGCCCCTCTTCCACATGGCTAAACTTTTCCCGAGGACAATACCGGACGTTCTTTATGGTGTAGCAAGTTCCCAGCTTATAATGGGGATTTCCATATTTCTTTGATTGACTGCTCAGATGCATACTCGTTTTGGTATCATCCTTAAAGGGTGCTGGAAAAACCTTGGACAACAGAGACGTTGAAGAACAGCCTCCCAGGAATAAGCATAAGAAAATGACCCAACTATTTTTCATTTTTATCCTGAGTCGTCTTTTTCTTCTTAGGTTTTTGAAAATGCTGAGCACATTCTCGTTCAAGCCTATCTAAACGCTCTAGGATTTCTTCTTGTTTTTTCTCGGTGCTTCCAGTCCTTTGTGGCTCACACACCCCTTTATCCATGCGACCCTTGAAACCATCTGCACATTCCTTAAGAACCTTAAGGGCCCCAAATGCAGCCCCAGTTAAATCACTTAAAATTCGGTCCCGCGTTTGCATGTTTTTTCCCTAAGGTTCAAGTTCGATTATTAATATCAACCATCTCTCCAGGGCTTATCATAGTTTTTTTGATAATTCTATCCCGTTCAGGATCTAAAATATGTTGCTGTGAGTGGAAAAACCTTATATCCAAAAAAATAATTCCCTCTGCAAACGACAGGACTCCACAATGCAAAAAGCTTCTCACCACAATTGGGGTAAGAAGCTTTTTAAAACCTTAAAACTTTAAATTATTTTTTAGAAGAGGCGGCCTTCTTAGGAGAAGCTTTTTTCTTAGCCGTTGACGTTCTCTTTTTAGCCGTAGAAGCCTTCTTCTTTGTCGATGTTTTCTTTGCAGGAGATTTTTTCACCGCTGCCTTTTTGACCGCAGGTTTTGCTGCCGCGGACGAGCGAGCTGGACCTGGATTAGAAGCAACCGAACCGCTCTTCTTCATATATTTAGCAACTTCTTGCGCTTCCCACTCTGGTTTAAAGTAAGGGAAAAAGTCCATGGCACTCCGAAAGTTCTCTTGAACTGTCGACGGTAAAAGATTCAAATAGAGTGCCTGAAGAAACAGTGGAATTCCCCACCCAAGGATCACCCAAATAGGCCAGAAATAACCTGCCCCGCTCAAAAGCCAAATCAGAATAAATAATAGATTGGCAGCGACATATATGGTCATTTCCTTATAGAAAACTGCGAGTCTCTTAACGTGTTGTTTTGCTTTTTCTTCGGTCATTTTTCCTGACATTGATTTAATCCCTGGCTTTTTCCTGTTGTCGAATTCATACCCTTAGAGAGGTATAATACCATGTTTTCTCCACGGACTCTCCATCTTTTTATTTTTAACCATTTGGAATGATTGGTAAAGATGTTTTCGTGTCTTTCTAGGCACAGTCATGCTGACAATTTTATCTTAAGCCCACCCCGCCTAAAGGATTTGGCCGATTTACCACAACGCCCAATCTCATTGTCTTCACGTCAAAAGCCCGACGAATTGTTCGACCGTTTGCAAATCTATTTCCATTTCCTTCTGCTTTTCTTTGGATTCTTCGTCTTCGCCCCACTGGAAGTTTTGGAACACTTCCTCAACAAAAGCGACCTGAAAAGCCTTCGATCCATTCATATAACCATTACACAAGGCAACAGAGACAAAAAGTGATCCTGTTAACTGTGCCCCATCATTAATAACTGCCAAAAGATAGGAGTTACAACTTTTCAGATAGGCTTCCAAAGCCTTGAGTGTGACCTGCGATTGTTGGATGGGAGCCATATCGTGGGTTGTTTTAATCTTGACACAAAACTCTTTTTCTACCCAAGCAAGAAGAGGCCTCCAAAGCTTTTTCTCCCTTTCTGCTAGGCCTTTCGGCTCTATTGCCCAGTAGGCCAACACCTCTGTATGTGCTAAAAGATCCCGAATAATTTCATCTTTTCGAATTTCCACATGGTCAATGGCTGTTAAAATATACTTTGTGAATTTCAATTCTTCCCTATGAACCGTCGCAGCTTTCAGCTCCTTCAAAACTGCCGCTGCCAATTTTTCTGTTGGAACATGGAGATACTTCCCTATAGGCGTCTCAATGGGCTCACCGGCATTGATAAAAACATAGCCAGAGTCAGTTTTTTGTTTGTCCAATAGTGATGGGTCCGTACAGGAAAACCAAACACTCAAGGCTTTGTCTCCTTGGCATCTGTTTCTTTAAATCCTAGGGCCTTAAAGGTTTGCTTCATATGATCTGGTAACGGAGATTGAAAACTCATAATTTTCCCAGATGGCATGGGCACTTTGAGCGTCCGTGCATGAAGATGCATCAGTTCGGAGATATCATCACCTTTTAGGAAATCTTTGCGACGTCCGTACTTCCGATCACCTTGAACCGGTGTCCCCATAGCTTGGCAATGAGCCCTTAATTGATGGGTCCGCCCTGTCAAAGGCACCATTTCTAGCCATGCAGCCTTTTTGTGGGCATGATCGATAACACGATACCGAGTGATGGCTTTTTTTCCATCTTTGTGGTCCACCACCATTTGCTCCCCAATATCCCCCCGCTTTTTGAGAAGAGGTAAATCAATCTCGCCTTCCAATGGCTTTGGAACTCCAATTGTGATGGCCCAATAGGTTTTTTCAATCTTCTTTTCCTGAAAGGCTCTCGCCAAATAGGTCGCCATTTTATCTGTTTTTGCCAACAGTAAGAGCCCACTGGTATTTTTATCTAAGCGATGGACTAGCTTTGGCTTTATGCCATTTTCATCGATCATACCTTCCATCAATCGATCCACATGCTGAAGGGTTTTACTGCCGCCCTGAGTTGCAAGTCCGGAAGGTTTATCGAGAACAATCATATCCTTATCTTCATAAAGCATGAGATCTTTCAGTAACTGTTTTTCCTTTTGGGTAAGATAGATTGCCTTCTTCTTGGGAACTTCTTCTTCGGACGTCCGTGGAGGAATGCGAAGTGACTGGCCTTTTTCCAAACGAATAGATCCTTTAATTCGCTTTCCATTGATGCGAATCTGCCCTGTCCTCAACATTTTTTGAATGGCTCCATGGGAAAGCTGAGGAAATTGCTTCTTCAGCAGCCGATCCAAACGACCCCCTTCCAACTCTTCAGTGATATCAATTATGTTCGACAAAACCAGACTCTCCTTTTCCTCTTTAACTCATAGGGAATCCCTTCCACCAACACAAGAGGCTTATCCTCCACGATCAAGGAACAGAATATAGGAAACTGCTCATAAAAAATTTAAATTCGCCTGCTTGTCGTTCAAATTTAAAAGGACTATAGTTGGAGCAAATTGCAAAATTATGAAAGTGCGGAAGTTTCACGGAGGATGCAAGGATAAGAATGATATTTTTTTGCACTGATCAATCCATAAGGCACAATTTTAACTGTTTTTCTGGTCTTCACGCGCAATTTTCCCCTGTTTA
>JABJFC010000051.1 GCA_018662925.1 Alphaproteobacteria bacterium
AAAATGATGCTAGCTTCATAATAATATTTCTTAAGAAGGGGTTACGTTTTCACCTAAAGAGTGTAACCCTTTTTCTCTCCTTTTCCAGCTATTTCCTCGTACTCAGAGCTTTTTTGTTTCTCTATCTCGGATCTAGGGTCAGAGGGTAGAAGGGTAGATGCCGAAAAAAACCGTCTTCCCGGCCATTAGGGATTCTTAGCAAGCCGAAGGCGAGCGTTAGAATTCCTTATGAGCGCGGGATCCATAAAAGCAGAGAACAGAGGACAGTTTTCAGAGAACAGAAAGTGCCTTGTATAAGCTATTACATCTGAGCTCTGAACTCCGTTGGCTGATCTCTGCTCCATGGATCCCGCGATGCCAACTCACTCTAGGACTCACCGGCTTAAGACGCCGGTTCGTCTAGAGTTCCTAGGCTCCGGGAAGACGGCAGTAGAGCTGTTGCTAGGATCTGGATATGCCTTAGAGCACAACTCACTTTCTGTTCTCTGATTTCTGACCTCTGTCCTACTTCTTCCGCACCAGTTCTTGGTAGCGGGTCCGTAAAAGCTTTGTTACGGGACCAACGGGAAAGGTGCCATAATCATGCACTTCCCGAATAGGAGTAACTTCCACAGCTGTTCCGGTAATAAAGAGCTCATCAGCCCCATCCAAGTCTTTGGGAAACAGATCCTTTTCGATCATCTCATAGCCCTCTTTCTCAGCAAGGGTCATCACCGTCTGGCGCGTGAGGCCATCGAGAAAACTTTCCGGCTTTGGGGTATAAATCACCCCACTCTTGACCATAAAGAAATTGGCCCCCGTGCATTCGGCTAAGCGACCTTCGTGATCTAACAGCAGAGCGTCGTCAAAGCCAGCCTCTTCTACCTGACGGCGGGCCAAATGGCCAAGCATATAGATCCCGGCTGCTTTTGCTTCAGCCGGCGCTGAATGGGGCGGTGGCCGCCGCCATTTTGGCATCATAACCCGAATGCCCTTTTCATTGGCTTCAGGCGCAAAATACTTGGGCCACTCCCAAACGGCAATGGCCACATGGGTGGAATTGCCCTGGCTTGTAATTCCCATTTTTTCCGAGCCAAGCCAAGCCACAGGACGCAAATATCCATCAGTGATTTTTTGGCGTTCGATGACGCCTTGAGAGGCTTTCATCAGCTCTTCTAAGGAATAGGGAATCTCTAAGCTCATAATGGCAGCAGACTTAAAAAAGCGCTCCAGATGCTCTTTCAGCATAAAGGCACGGCTATCATAAACACGGATGCCTTCAAAGATAGAGGTGGCATAGTGTAATCCATGGGACAAAACATGAAGCGTCGCCTTTCGCCAAGGCACATAGGCTCCGTCTTTCCAAATGACCCCATCCCGATCATCAAAGCCTGACATAGATTTCATCTCCCCGTTTTATCCCTTTTGTAAGCCTGTGTTATGGGCTTCCTAGGATAATCTCCGTACGATTAGCGCCCCGTAAATTTTGGCGGCCTCTTGTCCAAAAACGCCTGCATTCCCTCTTTCCTGTCCAGTATATCAAAAGTGGAATGAAATAGCCGCCTTTCATTTTTAATGCCTTCCGACAGGGGCATTTCAAAAGCCGCATTAATGGATTCTTTAATGAGCTGCACCACGGGCAAGGACATGCCTGCAATCTTATGGGCCACTTTAAGCACTTCCTCTAAAAAGCCTTCAGTCTTAAATATGCGTGCCACCAAGCCCATTTCATGGGCCTCTTGGGCCGAGATCATCCGGCCCGTTAGGCACATGTCCATGGCCTTGGACTTTCCCACGAGCCGAGTCAGGCGCTGAGTGCCCCCTGCCCCTGGGATTGTCCCAATAGTCACTTCCGGTTGGGAAAACTTGGCATTTTCAGCCGCCAAGATAAAATCGCACATCATGGCCAACTCGCAGCCCCCGCCCAGAGCATAACCAGACACAGCCGCAATGACAGGTTTTTTAACCTGGGTGATCCGTTCCCATTCCTTGATGAAATCCTTTTGCGTAACCTCAGCGGTGGTTTTATCCACCATCTCTTGAATATCGGCCCCCGCAGCAAAGGCTTTCTCTGAACCCGTTAAAACAATAACATGCACCGCCTCATCACGTTCACATGTATCTAACGCTTGGTTGAGATCTTGGATCAATTGATTGGAAAGGGCATTCAGTGCTTCAGGTCGCTGAAGCGTAAGGAGGGCAACATTTTGTTGCTGGGTAAGTTGGACTAGATCATTTTTCATTTGTTCAAATTAAAACCCCTCAGCTGGATAGCCAAGGGGTTTTTTGCATAAGGTATATAAAAAAACTATACTCGCTAGCCTGCCATACCAATGATTACGTTCTTTAATATCCCATGTTTCGCTGCAACTGAAGCAACTTTTTCAGCAACATCATTGCGAAGAACTTTGTTTGTCTCACATAAAGTCAGAAGCTTGTTCATTGTATCATTTAAATTACTTCCAGACAAAAGCCCCATAACTGCTTTTTCCGCATCTGCTTTGAGGCTAGAATCATTCAAAAGGGCCATAACAACATCAAGCTGTTTTGGACGGGATGCATTTTTAACAGCTTGGACTGCTGCTGTTATTACATTACCATTAACGTTCTTGCTACCAAGTTCACTTTTCACAACTGATACAATCTTAGCTTCATTTCCTGAGGTCTCCAAGGTAGAAACCACTGTTGGTATATCTTTTCCTAGAACCTCATTGATAACGGTTCTAAAAGCTGTAGGATCTTTTTTAACATGATCCATCGCTTTGTTAAAAATAGTTTTCACAAGTGAAGGTTTGTATCTTAATACACCCTCTAATGAAGAAACCTTACTTTTGTCTTGTAAAATTTTAACGACATCACTTTCCAAATTCGCACTCGCCATTGGTGCGCTTCCTAATCCTAAGAGAGCGACAACGCTCACGGCTGATAGTAATTTAAGAGTTTTCATAGCATTTAGCTCCCTAAAGTTATTTTTATTTTGTTCCATCTTCTTGTATTATAACACAAAAAAATACAACTGGGAAATAGGTTTTCTAGGAAGCGTTTTTGAGGGTTCGCTTGTCCCCGTAGAATTCTTGGTACCAGGCAAGAAAATTCTGAAGACCTTCATCAATATGGGTTTTGGGATCATATCCAAGATCATTTTGAGATTCAGTGATATCCGCATATGTCTTTCGCACGTCTCCCATTTGCATGGGTAAAAGATCAATAATGGCTTTCTTACCCAGAATGCGCTCGATGGTTTTAATGAAATCCAAAAGCTGGACAGGATTGTTATTCCCCAAATTATAGACTTTATGGGGCGTTTCACCACAGAGTTTCTTATGTAGGTCTACGTTTAGGGCTCCAATGATCCCTTGGACAATGTCATCCACATAGGTAAAGTCTCGGCACATTTCCCCATTGCCATAAACTTGAATGGGCTCTCCGGCCAAAATATTTTTGGCAAATTTAAAGGCCGCCATATCAGGGCGACCCCACGGCCCATAAACCGTAAAGAAACGCAACCCAACAGCCGGAATGCCATACAATGAGGCATAGGTATAGCTCATCAACTCATCGGCCTTTTTAGACGCCGCATAAATGGAAATGGGCGTATCGGTGCGATCTTCCGTGGCAAAGGGAAGCTTTTTATTGGCCCCATAGACAGAAGAGGAACTCGCATACACAAACTTTTCAAAGCCCTCTTGATGGCGCGCCAGTTCCAAAAGAACCAAATGCCCCATCACATTGGATTGAATGTACGCATAAGGATCTTCTAAAGAATACCGGACACCCGCCTGGGCTGCCAAATTAATGACGTGGACAATAGGAGCAGATTTGGTGCTTTCCCTGTTCCAAAGGGCCGTCATGTCTTCTCGATTAGATAGCTCTATCTTGTTGAAGGAGAAATTCTCGTACCCTTGCAAAATTTCAAGGCGGCCTTTTTTAACGCTCACATCATAATAAGCATTCATATTATCAATGCCAATCACTCGTTCTCCACGCTCTAAAAGCGTCTTGGACAAATGAAAGCCGATAAATCCGCCAACACCGGTTACTAAAATCTTTCTTCCCATTAATCACCAAACCCCTTGATTACAGGTGCAAAACTGCCGAAGCTATAGGTAGCGTGTTTCACAATAGGACGCAACTATATTTGTTTGAACCTGTACTGGGCCTTCAATCTGCTGTGACAAAGAACTTTAAGAACAGCCGCTTGTGCTCCCACATGTTTCACACTTTAAGCACGTCCCATTGCGCACAAGGGTAAAGTTACCGCATTCGTTGCAAGCATCGCCCGAAAAGCCCTTCATGCGCGCTTCCTTGACTTTGTTATAGAACGAATCCGCCTGAGGGGCAGCTTGGGCCTGAGGCAACTCTTGAGCCGATGTAGCCGCCTGTGCTTCAGATGCTACGGCTGTCGCCGCAACACTTGCCGTCCCCATGGTTGTCTCAGCCCCATTGCCATTTGTCAGGCTTCCGTTTGTCGCACTACCATTGGCGGCACCACTAGTCGCGCTACCATTGGCAGCACCATTCCCATTCGTCGAGCTACCGTTTCCATTGCTGCCAACCACATAGAGGCTATTCCGCACAAAGCCTGTGCTGGTAATGCGCTTCACATGATCTGCTACCTTATCACCAGCAGACATAAGTTCCAGTTCCTCTTTCCCTTGTCCAATACTGTCAGGCAGCAAGTCAGCAGGCTCGGCATGGGCCAAATCATTGCGCCCCAAATAAGAAACAGCCAACTCGCGGAATATATAATCGATCACCGACGTGGCCATCTTAATAGCATCATTTTCACCGACGATGCCCGAAGGTTCAAAGCGCGTAAAAACGAAAGCATCCACAAATTCTTCCAGAGGAACGCCATACTGCAGCCCCAAAGAAATGGCCATGGCAAAACAGTTCATTAGGCTCCGGAAAGAGGCACCTTCTTTGTGCATATCCACAAAAATTTCACCCAAGTTGCCGTCTTCGAATTCACCGGTCCGCAAATAAACTTTGTGCCCGCCCACTCTGGATTTTTGTGTATAGCCTTTCCGACGATTGGGCAGTCGGTTGCGCTCTGATTGGCGCACGATACGTTCAATGATCCGCTCTGCCACGACTTGTGCCTTCTCGGCCATGGGTTTTTCGTGAAGATCAGCAATAGCCCCTTCATCAAAATCCATGACTCCTGTCGCCATCGCTTGGGAAAGCTTAGACCCATCTCGGTAGAGGGCGTTACACTTAAGGCCCAACTTCCAAGAAAGCATATAGGCCTCTTTGCAATTTTCGATCGTCGCCGTATTGGCCATGTTGATCGTCTTAGAAATAGAACCGGAGACAAAAGGCTGTACGGCTGCAAGCATATGAATGTGGCTCTCTACGGGCAAAAGACGTTTTCCGATTTTGCCACAAGCGCTGGCACAATCAAAAACGGGAAGATGTTCCTCTTTCAAATGAGGAGCACCTTCCAAAGTCATCGTCCCACCACAGTACAAGTTCGTTGCTTCGATTTGATCTTTGGAAAATCCAAGAGATGCCAGCATGTCGAAAGCGCTCTTATGAATTTCTTCCTTGGAAAATCCGAGAATCTCCGTGCAAAATTCTTCACCCACTGCCCAGTGACTAAAGGCAAATCGAATGTCAAAAGCCGTCTCCAGGGCCTTTTCAATTTTCTGTAAAACCTCATCCGTAAAGCCCTTTTCCTTTAGAGCCTCTATGGTCACCTTGTCCTTGCCCGATGATGTGGGCAACTTTCCATGACCGACGGCATATTGGATAATCTCGTCAGTCTGCTTTTTATCATATCCAAGGGCCTCTAAAGCCTTTGGTACCATACGATTGATAATCTTAAAGTAACCACCACCCGCTAGCTTTTTGAACTTAACGAGGGCAAAATCTGGTTCAATACCCGTCGTATCGCAATCCATGACAAGACCGATAGTCCCTGTGGGTGCAATCACCGTTGTCTGAGCATTGCGATATCCATGCTTTTGGCCCAAGGATAAGGCTTGATCCCAAGCCACACGAGCCGCCTTGACCAAGCCTACTTGCGGGCACTCTTCTGCTTTTAAAGGAACCGGATTCACGTTGAGCTCTTGATAGCCAGATGTCTTACCATTGGCCGCCGCCTTATGGTTGCCCATAACCCGCAACATATCTGAGGCATTTTTTTCGTATTGGACGAAAGGCCCCAACTCTTTGGCCATTTCTGCCGAAGTTGCATAGGAAACACCGGTCATAATAGACGCTAGTGCCGCCGCAATAGAGCGCCCTTCTGCACTGTTGTAAGGAATACCTGACGCCATTAAGAGGCCCCCGATGTTGGCATAGCCAAGTCCCAGGGTCCGGAAATCAAAGGAAAGCTGAGCAATTTCCTTTGAGGGGAATTGGGCCATCGCCACTGAAATTTCCAAAACAATGGTCCATAGACGAACGGCATGCTCGTAAGCCTCCGTATCAAACTCAAGTCCCACCGAGTTAGGCCGCTTAAAGGCCATCAAGTTAAGGGACGCCAAGTTGCACGCCGTATCATCTAGAAACATATATTCGGAACAGGGATTAGACGCATTGATCCGACCACTTTGCGGACACGTATGCCAGCTATTAATTGTCGTATCAAATTGAATCCCAGGATCTGCACATGACCACGCAGCATAAGTAATTTGGTCCCACAGGTCGCCAGCTTTGACGGTCTTGTATGTCTTGTCGTCAATGCGACCTTTTAAGTCCCAATCATCATTGGTTTTTACTTTATTCAAAAAGTCATCGGTAACGCGAACCGAGTTATTAGAGTTCTGACCAGAAACGGTAAGATAGGCTTCCGAATCCCAGTCCGTATTATAAGTTTCAAATTTCAGAGACTTAAATCCTTGGCCTGCAAACTGGATGACACGCTGGATATAATTATCGGAAATCATAGACTGTCGAGCCTCTATGATGGCCGATTTCAACTTGGCATTCTTGGCCGGATCCAGCACCTTTTCTGTATCACCTTCTTCACCTTGACACGCAGCCATAATGGCATTGAGATGCTTTTCCGCCAGCTTGGATCCCGCAACCAAGGCAACGACTTTTTGCTCCTCAATTGTTTTCCAATTAATAAATTCTTCCACATCGGGGTGATCCACGTCCACAACCACCATCTTTGCCGCCCGACGAGTGGTTCCTCCTGATTTTATGGCACCCGCTGCCCGATCGCCAATCCTCAAAAAGCTGAGAAGTCCGGAAGATTTTCCACCACCAGAAAGATTTTCTCCCTGGCCTCGGATTTTTGAAAAGTTAGACCCTGTCCCCGACCCAAACTTAAAGAGTCTGGCTTCACGGAGCCACAAATCCATGATGCCCCCTTCATTGACCAGATCATCGGAAACACCCTGAATAAAGCAGGCGTGGGGTTGAGGCCGCTCATAAGAGGAATCAGACTTTCTTACCTTCTCCAGCTTTTCGTCGTAATAAAAATGCCCTTGGGCTGGGCCATTGATACCGTACCCCCAATAGAGTCCCGTATTGAACCACTGGGGCGAATTCGGCGCCACCATTTGTTGACACAACATATAACGCAGCTCATCATAAAAAGCTTTGGCATCTTCTTCCTTGGTAAAATAACCGCCTTTCCAACCCCAATAGGTCCACGTCCCCGCTAAACGATCAAAAACATGACGGCAGGACGTCTCGCCTCCAAAACGCTCTTCTTCGGGCAAATCCTCCAGAGCCTGTGTGTCCGCTTCGTGGCGAGAAAGCCACTGTGGAACACCCTCTTCCTCTGCTGACTTCAAACGGGCCGGCACACCTGCTTTGCGGAAAAACTTTTGGGCAATAATATCACAGGCAACTTGGGTCCATTTTTTAGGAACCTCAATCCCCTCCAACTTAAAAACGATGCTGCCGTCCGGGTTTCTAATTTCACTGGTGGTTTCGCGGAATTGAACGTCCTCATAGGGCGATTTGTTTTCTGAGGTGAATTTCCGTTCAATGCGCATGGTAGATCTCCAAAAAATTAGGGTTTATAATAAAAATAATTTTAGTTTTAAAACACAATATATTGATTAAATTTTTACAAAAATTACTACATGTTGACAACCCCTGATTTTTACAGCTATAAAAGGACAGGGTGGATTTCTCTAATTTTTTTCTCACATTTAAAAAAAGTCGCGGATTACGGTGGCTTGTTTAAAAGTTTATAGTGGGATACTTAGAAAATAAAAATAAAATGTATAAAATTCGAAGCAAAAATTAACCCGTAGCGAAATAATTCTCGATAGGGTATATGTTATAGCTATCATGATAAACATAACACAGCAATTGACAAAATTTTACATCCGTTTACGAGGTAGCCGCTTGGTTGGGGAAGACTCTCTGGGAAATCAGTACTATGAGCAGCCTCGAAAGCCTAACGCCTTAAGATCAAAACGATGGATCATTTACAATGGCACCCCCGAAGGAAGCAAGGGTTCTCCCCAGTGGTATGGGTGGCTTCATCATACCATTCAACAGCCTCCTTCATCTAAAAATGAGATCCGTTACAAGTGGCAAAAACCCCCACAGCCCAATCTAACGGGAACAGTTTTTGCCTATAAACCACCTGTATTGCCCTCAAACACCCCTTTAGATTACACTCCCTGGAATCCAACTAATTAGAAAGGCTATTATGCGCACGAATTTACTAGAGACCATTATGGGAGCCATTGTTCTTGTGATCGCAGCGGTTATCCTTATTTTTGCCTATACAAGCAGAAATGCTGCAAAACTTAATGGGGCCTATGAACTAACCGCAAAATTTGACCGAGTAGATGGTCTGCTAAAAGGAAGCGACGTCCGTGTAAGTGGTATTAAGGTGGGAACTGTAACGACAGAGACTCTTGATCCATCAACTTTTCTCGCCATTGTCACAATTTCTGTTAACTCTGACATAAAGTTGCCAGTGGACACTTCGGCAGAAGTGGTTTCAGAGGGTTTGCTGGGCGGTAAATACTTGGCTCTGGTTCCGGGTGGAAGCGATGACATTATTCAACACGGTGGTGAAATTAAGTACACCCAAGCAGCCATCAGCATCGAATCCCTCATTGGACAATATATCTTTAGCCAAGATAAGAAAAAAGATGACGAGACCGACAATGATAATCCCAGCCCCTAGACCTATGGGCTGGCATCGTCGTATCAAGATGACGAGACCGACAATGATAGTCCCAGCCCCTAGACCTATGGACTGGCATCGCCGTATCCTGCCAATCTGTGGACTGATTTTAGGGTTGTCAAATCCATTGGTGGCAATGGCATCAGAAGAAAATGTCTCAGAGGATGTTGTTGTCCTCCAGGGCCTTGATAAAGTCACTGGGCGCCTCTCAACTCTGAAAGCCCCAGTGGATAAGCCTGTAAAATTTGGGCAGCTCAAAATCATTGCGCGCCACTGTGAAAAAACGCCTCCAGAAGAACCTCCAGAAGCAACCGCTTTCCTTGAAATCTGGGAGACCAAACGAGGAGCAACCGACGAAAAGATTTTCTCCAGCTGGATGTTTGCTTCCAGTCCGGCCGTTTCGGCCCTCGATCACCCAGTCTATGACATATGGGTAAAGGACTGTGAGAGTGATAAAAAGAAACGCCCTACCATGCAAGTAAAGGTCCTTGATCCCGAAGTTGGAGAGACTCCCTTTATACTAGAGGGCGATGCAAGTGTCGAATCTCAAATTTCCGCGGAAACTACTGGTAGTGGCGTGGTTGAGGGTGAAGCTCCTGTTGCTGTTGAGAGTGCTGAGAAGCACGATGATAGGGCTCTTGTTGTTGATGTTGAGAGAGATGTTGGTGCGGAAGGTGCTGCACCCGAAGCTCCTGTTCCAATGGAAGCTGGTGTTGGTGCGGAAGGTTCTGTACCCGAAACTCCTATTGCAATGAAGAGTGATGTTGATGCGGAAGGTGCTGCGCCCGAAGCTCCTGTTTCGGTTGAGAGTGCTGAAAGCTGGATCCCGCGCTCATAAGAAATTCTAACGCGCGCCTTCGGCTTGCTAAGAATTCCTAATGGCCGGGATGACGGTTTTTGGCCGTGTGCTATGGTTCGCTTAGCCATATGGCATAGACCGCAAGGGCTTCCGACGCCTGCCCAGGATTCCAGAGCAATCGTCAAATTCCTGAGCGCCCTCTATTTGCCCAGGATTCCAGAGCAATCGTCAAATTCCTGAGCGCCCTCTATTTGCCCAGGATTCCAGAGCAATCGTCATCCCGGAACCTTTAGGAACTCTAGACGAACCGGCGTCTTAAGCCGGAGAGTCATAGAGTACCTTGGTATCGCGGGATCCATAAAAAGCATGCTAGGAGGAAGCACAAAATCACGTCGTAGCGACCTGTCCCCGTCCCCCATAGCCCCTCGCCACATCATAGCGGCCTATCACGTCGTAGCGAAGCGAAGACGGAAGCGAAGTAAGGACTCGTCACGTCGTAGCGAAGCGAAGACGGATAAGCCGGAGAGTCGTAGAGTACCTTGGTAGCGCGGGATCCATAAAAAGTATGCTAGGAAAAGGCACAAAAAAAGAGCAGAAGTCAAACTCCTGCCCTTTTAGCTCGTTAGATAGGAAAACGAGTCGTTAGACGAACTTAACGGTAAAACCAATAAGCTTCCAACCCAATCCTTCGTATACGAACTTTTGCTCAAAGTGAACGCTCGTAGGCTTTGTAGGGAAATGTCCCTTTACCAAAAGCTCACCTTGCTCAGTCAATGTTGGCGTTCCTTCGAATACAGGAGCTACCTTACTGAGGACAGATAGATCTAAACCTGCATCATACACAGCTCCATAGGACTCATCCAAAGCCTCAGGCGTCGATTGTAATTGCCATAGGGTTGAGATCTGATCATGGAACTTTTTCATGCTCTTCGCTTTGACAGAGTCACTAAAAGAGCTCATGGCATCTTTTACCAAATAAACCAATTGCTGTTCAGATGGGGCCTCTACTGGCGTTGTTTCTGAAAGCACACCACTGAGATCCTTGCGCAAAGAGTAAATTTTCCAAACACCATTTTCTTTAATGAGAACAAGCTGAACTGGAATGACTTCCTGAGTGTTCGTCACGACAGACCCTTCAATTTTAGCCAAAGATCCCGTCGCGGTATCACTGAGCCAAGATGTTTCTTGAATATCGGTAAGTCCCGAAGTCTCCAGGAAGTTCAAAAAACTTTCCTCAGACGTCTTTCTTTGAAAAACTTGTGCTAAGAATTCATAGGCAAAAGGATAATTCTTAGTTTTGATGGCTGTAAAAAACCGATCGGCCGACTCTTCAACCGCTGTTCGATAAAAATTCATGTACCCAATAACCAAGCCAACAGCAAGGACAACCCCTACAACTGTAAAACTTGTGACGACTCTGCTCTCCCGTTTCATGGATGTTCTCCTTTGTTATTTTCACTCTAGAGTATACTAATTTTTAGATCCATTGGCAATGGAGGTTTCCCCAAGCCCTTCCGCACCAGCATCTTCACCGTTGATTCCCTCCGCAAACTTATGTAATTATGGCCTGTGCAAAAACAGAGAGGAGCCATAATAATGTTCGAAAATAAGTTAGTCGCCGTTCTTAATAAGTCTCTCGATTCAGGCATTGCCATGAATGCCCTTGCACATATGACCATTGGACTAGGCGCCCAGCTGGATAATGAAAGTCTCAGCTTAGATACCTATATAGATGCCCAAGAAAACCACTATCCAAATATTTCCCAAATGCCTTTTATGATATTGCGGGCCAGTGGGGGGAAAATAAGAACCACGGCCTTTACGGCACGCGAAAAAAGCATTCTCCACGGTGTTTTCTTGAACACAATGACCGGCGGCACCTATGTGGAACAAATAGAAAGAACGAAAAGCTCAAAGGAAGAAGACTTAAATTACTATGGCATCGTTCTCTATGGAAAATGGGATACGGTTTCTGAAATGACCAAAAAGTTTTCCCTTTGGAAATAGGAGAGCAATAAAATCGCCAGGCTTAACCCGGCCTTAAGCCCTTAGGTTTCCGCGTTCGATCTGATCTTGTTCGATGGCCTTAAATCCAGCCGTAAAATTTCCTTCCCCAAATCCGTCGTGGCCTTTTCGTTGCATGATTTCCATAAAGAATGCTCCAAAAACGCGCTTGGTAAAGCTTTGGAGCAAAATCTGATTGCCATTCCTATCATCAACGATTCCATCCAAAAGAACCTTATGCAAACGCATATTCGTGGAATCTTCCCCATGTTTTGGCAAGCGGTTCTCAAGTTCCTTATAATATTCTTCATCCGCACCAACAAAGGGGACGCCATTGCCCAAAAGCTTTTCCATGCTTTCATATATATCAGGACCAATTAAGGCTATATGTTGAACACCCTCGCCATTAAAATCCTTCAAAAATTCCGAGATCTGAGAAATAGCATCCGATGACTCGTTTACGGTCATCCGCATCTTCCCACATGAGCTCACAATGGCTTCACTTTTGAGGCCCGTTACTTTCCCTTTAATATTGAAAGAAGTGATGGATTTAAAGCCCAGTACGTCTTTATAGAATGCCGCCGCTTTCTTGCCGTTCCCTGTAAATACATTATTAGCCAAATGGTCCACATGGGTCAGCCCCACGTCATTTGACGGCATAGAAACAGGGTCAAAAGAGCTCTCAATATACTCCTGAAATTGGGCTTCTTCACAAAGATAAACTTGGCTCTGCCCGACCCCTTCAATGGAAGGGATGGGATGGTCAGAGTTGCTTTCTTTGGCGTTCCGATCAAGGGCCACTTGAAGGGCCGCCTCTGAATTCTCAACATTGATGGCCATACCACAAACGGCCGGACCATGTTTTCTAGCATAGCCTGCAGCAAAACTATCCTGTTCCAGATTCATGAAGAATCGAATGTGCCCCTGCTCATAAAGAGAAATCTCTTTGGTTTTATGTTGGGCCGTTTTGGTCAGCCCTAAGCCCCTAAACAAAGCATCCAGCTCTTGTTCATCGGTGCCCGTAAATTCTATAAAAGAAAAGCCATTAGTCTGCATTAAACATCCCTCTGATATGAAGCTCCATAAAAAAGCTCTCTTCCCCGTTAAACGGATGTCTTTTGTTCAAAGAGGAAATCCGCTATAATTTGGACTGGATCATACACGCCCTGAAATCACATGGAAAGGAAGTTAATTATATGGAACGCTTTTTTGGAGAACTCATCGCCATTCGACTTATGCTTGGCCGAATCCTGGCTAACCAAGCCCACAATGCTGGCGACCCACAAAAATATATTGATGAACAACTGCGCCAGGCCATCCAAGATCTGGAACAGATAAAGCTTGATGTCAAAGATGAAAATCAAGAAAAAGCCATCCGAGTCATTGCCGAATCCACCCTCGCAGACATCACTTCTCGCATTCATTTTGCTTCTTAATACTTGATTTTGTCGAAAAAAAAATCCCTTTCGTGAGATAGGCAAAAAAGTCCGCACACTGTAGAAAAACGACACTGGCCGTTTTTTTCAAAAGCACTGAAAGTGCTTGTTGTTATCTAGTTGAGTTTTTGTCCTTTGGTCGGAGCGGCGGGATTCGAACCCACGACCCCCACACCCCCAGTGTGGTGCGCTACCAGGCTGCGCTACGCTCCGACGGGTCAGACTATAGCCACCCCTCAGGACGGTTGCAACCGGTAATTGTATAGGTTCAGTACATATGAAATGAAAAGAGGGGTATGGCCTGTTATGTCTATGGGGACGGGCACTACGATCCGTCTTCGCTTCCGTCTTTGCTGAGCTACGACGTGACAAGTTGCTATGATGGACAGGCGGATACGACGTGACAGGCCGCTACGACGTGACGGGTCGCTTCGACGTGACAGGTCGCTACGGCGTGATTTTGTGCCTTCTCTTTGCATACTTCCAATGGATCCCGCGATACCAAGGCTCCCTACGTCTCACCAGCTTAAGACGCTGGTTCGCCAAGAGACCCTAGGTTCCGGGAAGACGATTGCTCTGGAATCCTTGGCAAATAGTGGGCGCTCAGGAGCCCTTGCGGTCTATGCCATATGGCTAAGCGGTTCATGGCACATGGCCAAAAATCGTCTTCCCGGCCATTAGGAATCCTAGCAAGCCGAAGGCGCGGCTTAGAATTCCTTATGAGCGCGGGATCCAAGGGAAACGAGGCTCACTCACCTACAAAAAGAAGAGCAACGTCAGCAATCCAAACAAAGGAATGAGAATAAGGCACGACCAGGCCATATAGCCTAAGAAGCTGGGCATTTTGATGCCCTGTTGTTCCACAATGGCGCGGACCATAAAGTTAGGCGCGTTGCCAATATAGGTCAGGGCTCCCATGAAAACAGCTCCACAAGAGATGGCCATGAGAGCCCCACAGCAATCGCCCATGAGGAATTCGGCATCTCCTCCCGCCGTATGGAAAAAGACCAGATAGGTGGGCGCATTGTCCAAAAAGGCCGACAATATTCCCGTCAGCCAAAAATACATATACGAGAGTGGCACACCATCCTTATCGCTGACCATCTCAATAATCCAGCCCAAGGCCCCATCGCGCCCCTTAGAAAGGATAGCTATCACAGGCAAAACGGTCACAAAGATCGCTGCAAAAATCTTCACCACTTCAAGCAATGGATCCCACGTATACGCATTGTCCGTCCGAATTCTATGGGAAGTTGTGAACCATGAAACCGCCGCGAGCAGTACGATGAACACACATCTTAAAAGATCCATAAGGGGGATGCTAATTCCACCAATGGAAAACTCTAGGGAAGATTTCCAGAGTCCTGACAATAAAACCGATAAAATGACCCCTCCCAAAAGGATAAAATTAAACCATCCCTCAAAACTGAGTCGATTGACATGAGTCACCCGTACGGGGGCCGTCTCTTCTTCTTTGTGATAAAACCAGTGGTCCAAGAAATAAAAAATAATGAGCATGGGAATCACAATGGCAATAAGGGGAAGCAAAAGATTCTGTGTGGTCCAAAAAAAGCCTACACCATATAAAAAGCCAACAAAAAGCGGTGGATCGCCTAGTGGGGTTAATGCCCCACCAATATTGGCCACAAGAAAGATGAAAAAAATCTTTATATGCACATTGTGCTCACGCCAGGAATTAGCGCGAATCAATGGCCGAATTAAAAGCATGGCTGCCCCCGTCGTCCCAATCCAACTAGCAGCCAATGTCCCCGAAATAAGCACCAGAGTGTTGCTGAGGGGAGAACCAAGCCACTCTGCGCGCAATAGGATTCCACCCGTTATGATGTAGAGGGCCCCAATAAGGACAATGAAAGGAATATACTCCATGAACATGGTATGGAGAAATTCATGAAGTGTCAGGCTAATTCCATAGACACCGACCATTGGAATCAAAAGCCCAAGAGTCCAAAGCAACATGACCTTTCCATAATGACGATGCCAAAAGGCTGGAACCATGAGGGGCAAAAGAGCAATGGAGAGCAAAACACCCGCAAAGGGAATCCCCCACAAAAGGCTTAAATCGTAGCCTTTTAGCATTATGTTGTTCTCCTTTCCATATTCTTCATGGCGTCTAGCACCCCTTGCAAAATATAGCTTGCTGCGAGTTTATCAACGACTTTTTTTCTCTTTTCGCGAGAAACATCCGCTTCCAAAAGAGTGCGGGTCACCGCAGCCGTTGATAAACGTTCATCCCAAAAAACAACAGGAATATCAATGAATTCCAAAAGATTCTCCACAAACTGGCGGATAGACTGACACTTGGCCCCTTCTCCCCCACTCATTTCAATGGGCAGTCCCACAACAAGAGCAACTGCGTCATTTTCTTTGATCAATTCTGTCAAGGATTTCAACAAAGGCTGAAATTTTTCACGTTTGAGAACCGAAAGGGGCGTTGCAATTAAAAAAGTCTTATCGGAAAGGGCAACACCCACCGTTTTAGAACCTACGTCGAGCCCCATAATTCTGCCACGCTCAGGGGATTTCAGAAAGTCTGAAAGCTCTTTAAGTTCCACAACAGCCATTTTGATAACCCTTTTAAGAAATTCGCACTTGAAAAATCCGTCACAGTTTAGGAAATTACAACTGGAAACAAAAGGATTTAATCTGTGCCAGCAAAAATTTTGGCCCCCCTCTTCTCACCGCTCTCTTCTTTGGAGGGCATTGGACCAAAAACTGAAAAGATTTTGGAAAATTTTGTGGGCTCTCGTGTGTTAGACTTACTCCTTCATCTTCCGACAAAAATTCTATGCCGCTATCCCATCAAACAGATTGCCGATCTGGGCCAATTTGAAGAAGCCGTGCATCAAAAGGAAAGCCCTTGCGTTTCTTTCGTGGCGAAAGTTCACAAACACTATGTTCCCTTTAGCAAGAGGCAACCCTATCGTATTCGCTGTAAGGATCCCTCTGGCAATATAGACCTTATATTCTTTAGAGCCGATGCGCGCTATATGGACAATATCCTCCCTACTGGGGAAGAACGACTCATCACAGGATCCTTAAACTTTTATAAGGGAAAGGCTCAGATGACACATCCAGATCATGTGGGTGCCCCAGAGGATCTCGCCTCTTGGTGTGGTGCCGAAGCCCACTACCCACTTTCAACAGGGATCAGCAGTAAGTTGCTGCAAAAGACGATGGCATCGGCTATCCAAACAACACCCGAACTACCTGAATGGATAGATCGATCTCTCCACAAGAAAAAGGCCTGGCCCTCTTGGCAAGAGGCTCTTAGCAAAAGCCACTCTCCCCAAGAAGAGTCCGCGTTAGAACCAACATCGCCTGAACGGCAAAGGCTGGCCTATGATGAGCTCTTGGCCAATCAGCTCCTTCTGAGACTGATGCGACAATATCATCGCAAAATTGAAGGCAAATCGCGCACAAAAAAGGGAGAGCTTATTCCAAAACTCCTAGAGATCCTGCCCTTTGAACTCACCCTAGGTCAAAAAGCAGCCTGGGAAGAGATCTCCCAGGATATGGCTGCCCCCATGAAAATGGTAAGACTCCTTCATGGGGATGTGGGCTCTGGTAAAACAATGGTGGCCTTTTTAGCTCTCTTGCGCGCCGTTGAAACTGGTGAACAAGCTGCTCTCATGGCACCAACAGAAATCTTGGCCCAGCAACATTTCCAAACCCTTGCCCCTCTGGCCGAAAAACTTGGATTGAAGCTTGATCTCTTTACTGGCACCCGTAATCGCATGAAAAATGCAAAAGAAAGTCATGAAAAACTGGCATCAGGAGAGACTCAAATTGCCATTGGCACGCACGCTCTGTTGTATGATTCCATAAACTTTAAAAATTTAGGCTTGGTTGTCATTGATGAGCAACACCGCTTTGGCGTCGACCAACGCCTTTCTCTCACTTCAAAAAACAACAAGGTGGATGTCCTGGCCATGACGGCTACTCCTATCCCGCGCACCCTACAACTGACAGCTTTTGGCGATATGGATGTCTCTTGCATTTCCGACAAACCAAGCAATAGAGGAAACGTTACGACTGGCGCCCTCTCAATCGATCGCTTAGAGGATGTCATTCAGTCCCTAGAGCGCGTTCTGGAAAAACAGGAAAAAGTCTATTGGATTTGTCCCCTTATTGAGGAATCCGAACTCCTTGATCTGGCCGCTGCCAAAGACCGATATGAGTCTTTACGGACGCAGTTTGGCGACAAAGTGGGACTGGTTCACGGCAAAATGAAAAGCGACGAAAAAGATAAAGTGATGGCCCAGTTTAAATCTGGGGATATCAGCATTCTCATTGCCACAACTGTCATCGAGGTGGGTGTCCATGTGGATGACGCAACCCTTATGGTGATCGAACATGCAGAGCGCTTTGGGCTTTCGCAATTGCACCAGTTGCGGGGACGCATTGGTCGTAGCTCACGAGATGCGAACTGCTTTTTGTTATATGAAAGCCCCCTGAGCCCCACAGCTCAAAGACGCCTTGGCATTATGCGCAAATCAAACGATGGGTTTCGCATCGCCGAAGAGGATCTAAAACTCCGGGGGGCCGGAGATATTATGGGCAGTCAACAAAGTGGCAAGAGCCCCTTTCGAATTGCAAATCTGTTCATCCATCAAGATTTGCTTCAAAAAGCCTATAAGGATGCCCAGTTATTACTGAACAAAGACCCCCAGCTAAAATCAGAGCGGGGAAAAGCTGCACGGATTTTGCTGGCGCTTTTTGAACGTGAAAAGGCCCTAAAGTATCTTCAATCTGGGTAGGATTACATCCCGCATTTCTGATGGGGCGCACAATTCCCATGGACACAGCAGGTGAACTCTCCCCAATCGCCATTGCCTACCTTGGCATCGGGATCATTTGGGTAAAGACACTTTTGAAGAAAGTGGACCTGACACTTCCCTTCTGCGTCAAGATCTTTATTTCCTTCTGCGTCGAGATCTATGCTTTTACAGGGCTGTTCTACTTTGAATTTGCAAATACACTTATGAACAAGACTTGAAGCATATTTTTGAGCACATTCTTCTGAGGTAGTGGGGGTAACATCCTTAGAGGGCGAAAAGAACCAAACACTTCCCACCACAATAAGAAAAACCAACCATATAAAAAATTTTATCTTTCCCATTCACTTAACTCCAAAAAAACTATGTCCGGTCGTTGTACTTAATTCTTGAAACCAATACCATTCTTTATTGAAGAATAACAATGCACTTGTAGGATTCTTTATACCCCCTTGCACTTGAAAAAGAACACGTGTATATGGTGCCAAGAGGATGAAAGTCCTTATGGGGCGCATAGCTCAGCGGGAGAGCACTACGTTGACATCGTAGGGGTCAGAGGTTCAATCCCTCTTGCGCCCACCATTTTTCCCCTTTAAATTAGAATGAAAAACAAAGGGAGAAGACCCATAGATCCGCTCTTAATTCAAAAGACTTTGTTGCTCGCCGACATTGGAGCCACTAATGCGCGCTTTACCATTGTGTCTCCGGATAGTCCTGAGTTTAAAATCTCGAACTATAAGACAAAAGATTTTCTTTCCCTTCAGGAGGCCCTCGAGCATTTCTTAAAACCCCTAGGGGTCCAACCACAGATTGCAGCCATTGCCATAGCCTGCCCCACGGACAGCGACGAAATTACCATGACCAATGCCAGTTGGACCTTTTCACAGGATCAGCTTAAGCTCCATTTTGGTTTTGAGGATTTGATTGTCGTTAATGACTTTGTCGCCATTGCAAAGGCAATTCCCTATCTTAAAGAAGAAGACATGGTAAAAGTTGGGGGCGGAGATAAAAAGCCTAAGAAGCCGATGGTCGTCTTAGGACCAGGAACAGGATTGGGCATTTCCACTTTGATCCCGGCTCCACAAAGCGCTCAGGGGGCTGAAGCCGCTGCTCAAAAGTCAGAAGAATGGGTTGCAACCCCGGGCGAAGGCGGTCACGTGACCATGCCGGCTTCTGACGACCACGAAGCAACAGTGCTTTCCATTGTCCGCAAGGAATTTGGCCATGCTTCTGCTGAACGTGTTCTGTCGGGTCACGGGCTAGAAAATCTTTATCAAGCTCTTTTTGCCATAAAAAAGGATCAATTACGATTTGATGCAAAAAAAGGTTACCCCTTTTCTGACAGCCCCTTCAAAACCCTTCCCGAGCAGGCAGGAGAGCCCTACCGCCATAAGTTTAAGTACAAAGAATTCGAAGGGTTTGATGATATTAAAATCGCCTCTCAAGATGAAGAACGCCGCCCTGAAAAGGAAAGTTTTGACACACGCCCCTTCCATGAAACAGAGAATGTCTTTGATCCTTTTCAGAAACTGTCCGCAGAAAACATCGTTGCCTATGCGTTGAAAGACCCCCAAGTACAGCCTTCGCCTCCCCCAGAAGTCCATGACATGTGCAAGGATGCCTTGGATATGTTCTGTGCCATGCTGGGAACCATTGCAGGCAATTATGCCATTACGATCTCGGCCGAAGGGGGCGTTTATATTGCAGGTGGCATGGTTCCTAGATTCTTAGACTACTTTAAGTCCTCGCCTTTCCAAGCACGCTTTGAGGAAAAGGGCCGCTTTGGAAACTATATGAACACCATTCCTACTTATGTCATTACTCATCCAGCCGTTGCCTTCATCGGCCTTTCCAGAATCGTGTTAGAAAAGTTCGGGATGCTTTAGGTCAGACTTGTCACGTCGTAGCGGCCTGTCCGTCGTAGCTCAGCGTAGCGAAGACGGAGGTCAGAGGTCAGAGGTCAGAGGTCAGAGGTCAGAGGTCAGAGGTCAGAGGTCAGA
>JABJFC010000052.1 GCA_018662925.1 Alphaproteobacteria bacterium
AACTCTCACCGAGTTAAAACACAACATATCCAAATATCTTTTTGGAACTCAAAAAAGTCCTGATATCGTTAAATCATATTTCCTAAAATCAGAGGTCTCTTACGCTGCTTAATGTAAACTGTTTGCTGGCCGGAGTAATATAGCCCCCAAACTCGTCGTCGCTAGCATGGCAACAATAGTCTCTGGCATATTGGGAAGATATCCAGCAACACGATCCCCTTTTTGAACACCCAATTCTTTCAGGGCTGCCGCACATTGGGAAACTTGCTCAAACAAGGATTTGAAAGTCATAGAACGTTTCACACGATCTTCCCCCCGAAAGATGATGACTGTTTCATCATCTCGCGGCCTTAAAAGATTCTCGGCAAAGTTAAGCCGTGCCTCAGGAAAAAAGCGGGATTTAAACATTTCTGAAGCCGGCTGAAAGGCCTTTTTCCCTTTGTCGCCAATTACACCGCAAAAGTCCCAAATAGCTTGCCAAAAGGTTTCTGGATTTTTTATTGACCAATCGTACAGATAGGAATAGCTTTCAGCATCGAATCCCCATTGGGAGCGCACAGTCTCCATAAAGGCTGTCATATTGGCTTGAGCCACTTGTTCTTGCGTGGGGGTCCATAATGGTTTTGGCATCCTTGATCCCTGTGAGGTAGTTTATATGTTTCTCTCTAATATTTGGTATTTTGCCCTTTCTGGCAAGTCCCTGAAATCTGGTGACATGACTTCCATCAAAATGTGCGGCCAACCAATTCTTTTGGGGCGCACGAAAGAAGGAACTCCCTTTGCTCTTCGAGACATTTGTCCCCATCGAGGCATTCCCCTCACCAGTGGGCGTTTTGATGGAAAAGAAGTAGAGTGCTGTTATCATGGCTGGCGTTTTAATGAAAAAGGAAAGTGCACCGAAATACCCTCTCTTGCGAAAGGCCAAGATTTTGATCTGAGCAAGATCAAAGTAAAGACCTATCCCTGTGAAGAAGTTCAAGGAAACATTTGGGTTTTCTTAGGGGATGAAAAAGCCAATCCAAAAGATATTCCCTTAGTCCCAAACATGATGGGTGCCGAAAATACGCCCAGACTTGCTTTTTCTCGCATATTTCCTTGTTCCACTGACCACGCTATTATCGGTCTCATGGACCCAGCCCACGGCCCTTACGTGCACCAATCGTGGTTTTGGCGTTCTAAAAAGTCTAGTCATGAAAAGCAAAAGCAGTTTGCCCCAGTCCCGAGAGGCTTTCAAATGTGCCGCCACCGCGCTTCAAAAAATTCCAAAGCCTATAAGTTATTAGGAGGCGTTCCAGAAACCGAGATTACTTTTACTTTGCCTGGCGTTCGTCGAGAACATATTCAAACGGGAAAACACAGTTTATGTAGCCTTACCACCATCACCCCCATTGATGAAAACACCAGCCAGATTCATCAGACTTTTTACTGGACTATGCCTTGGCTTGTCTTCTTTAAACCCCTCCTCACTTACATTGCAAAAACCTTTTTAGATCAGGATAGAGATGCCATCATAGCGCAGGGCAAAGGACTAGAGTATAACCCTCCTCTGATGCTTATCAATGATGCCGATACCCAGGCAAAATGGTACTTCCGTCTTAAAAAAGAACACGCCCTTGCCCAGGAAGAAAAGCGAGCCTTCAAAAATCCCGTTAAGGAATGCATCCTTCAATGGAAGAGCTGAATATTTTTAGCCCCAAAGTGCTTTAAGCGAACTTCGTTTGTGTCCAATCTCAAAAGAGAGTAAACTACCCTAAAACGTGGATACAAATGAAAAAGCTCAAGGACTATAACTTCCCCTTTCGAGATCTGTACAACTTCGTACTGTATCTCTACTTTAATTTTGACCGAAATAGATGCTTTATCACAGCGGCTGCTTTAAGTTATAACTCTTTGCTGGCTCTTATTCCCATGTTGGCAATCACCCTTGTCATGCTGACCAGCTTTAAGGTTTTTACGAAGTTTAGAGAGAACTTCACAAGCTTTATTATCGAACATTTGGTGCCTGATACCAGCCATATCATTGTGGAAAAAATAAATGACTTTTTGCTGAACATTCAGCATTTAACTGTTGTCGGAATCGCCTTTTTAATTATTTCACTTGTGTTTGTTTTTTCCACCATTGAAAGCGCCTTTAATGACATCTGGTGGGTTAGAAAGCCCCGAGCTATCGTAAAACGCGTTCTGGCCTTTTGGACAACCATCACATTGGGACCTCTTCTTGTCGCCATCGCCCTTCAATTTTCAGAACAGCTCTTTAGTCAATTAAGTGCCTATGGCATAAATCCAAATACTTTTATCTTTGACTTCATAGAAATACTGTTTCCAATCATATGTGTCACAGGATTCTTTACACTTATTTATTTTATTATTCCCCATTTCCCCGTTAGGCTAAAACACGCCTTCATAGGAGGAATCTTTAGTACTCTAATGTTTAGTGTTCTTCGATACATTTTTACAGCCTACACGGTCCAGTTTTCAACCTACAAATTCATATACGGAACCCTTTCATTTTTTCCATTCTTCATCATGTGGATGTACACGTTTTGGTTGATCGTTCTTATTGGCGCCATTATTACCGCTTGCCTTCCTGAATGGCATAATGTCAAAAACATTGCTAAAACCGAGCTAGAAAAACGACAGACAAAATTTCTCTATGCCCTTAATCTCCTCTTTATCCTATTTAAAGACTCTCAAACAGGCGGCCAAGGCGTAGAATATCAAGCCCTCATCAATCAAACAGGCATCGGAGGTATGGAGCTGGAAAACTTACTGAACGAGCTTCAAGAGGCCTCCTATACCGAGAGAACTGAAAAAGGGAGCTGGATTCTGAGCCACGACCCCGGTAATGCTTCTCTTTATGACATCTACCGGATCGTTGGAGGCGGAATCGTTGAAAGAGAAACTAACGGCACAAGTTTTCCCTGGGTTCAACACTATAAAAAAATTTCAAAAAGCATAGGGATTTCTGAAAAAAAGAATTTAAACCTGGACTTAAAAAGCTTCTTTTTGGGGAAAGACTCTCTGGAGGTATAAAAGTCATATTTGGAAAAGATCTTACATTTTCCCCGTTGCCCAGTTTAAGCCAAATCTATATGATCGAGTCGTAAAAAATAAACTGGGATGGGGAAATGCTCTTTCATATCGTACTCAAGAAATTAATCAAAATTGGAACTCTTCACGTCATTGACCCTGAAGGGAGGACACGCACTTTTTCAGGTAAACCGGGACCAGAAGCCACTATTCGCATCCACGATAAGTCACAGGATCTAAAGCTCTTTCTGAATCCTAGCCTCGGCGTGGGTGAAGCCTATATGGATGGCAAGCTTACCATTGAATCGGGTGGCCTCTACAACTTTCTAGATCTGTGCACAAGTAATGTTCAGCTCATGAAAAGTGAGCCCTTTGAAAAATTTAAAGCAACATATTTGTGGCCTCTCCAGCGGCTCTTGCAACAATCTAACCCCATATCACGCTCGCAGAAAAATGTAGCCCATCATTACGATTTAAGCGATGAGCTTTACAAAACGTTTCTGGATAAAGATATGCAGTATTCCTGCGGCTATTTTGAAACCCCAGATCATGATCTAGAAATTGCCCAAGAACATAAAAAACGCCACCTTGCCGCAAAGTTGCTGCTTAAGCCTGGCATGACAGTCCTGGATATTGGCTGTGGATGGGGCGGACTCGCTCTCTATCTCGCCAAACATTTCGATGTAAGTGTAACCGGACTTACCCTTTCAACGGAGCAACTTGCCGTTGCAAAGAGCCGAGCAAAGGAAGCTGGACTAGAGGATAAAGTTACTTTCCTTTTGCAAGACTATCGCAAAATTGAAGATAAATTTGAGCGCATTGTCTCAGTTGGCATGTTTGAACATGTGGGAGCTTCTCACTATAAAGAATATTTCGATCAAGTCCAAAATCTTTTGAAAGATGATGGCGTCAGCCTCATTCACTCTATCTTTCGTTCTGAACTGCCTGGTGTAACCTCACAATGGGCAAAAAAATATATATTTCCTGGCGGCTATTCCCCTGCTCTTTCAGAAGTGATGAAATCTATTGAGAAAACAGAGCTTGTTGTAAGTGACATGGAAACCTTACGCCTTCACTATGCGGAAACTTTAAAATCCTGGCGCATACGTTTTATAAAAAACTGGGATAAGGTCAAAGGAATTTACGACGAACGGTTTTGTCGCATGTGGCATTTTTACTTGGCTGGATGCGAAGCTGTCTTCCGCAACGAGAACTATATGGTCTTTCAGATTCAGCTTTGCAAGAAATTTGACACCGTCCCTATGACGCGAGATTATATTTTTGAAGCAGAAAACGAGGTCCGTCAAAAACGAGGACACCTCAAGACTGCCTCATAAATTAATGTACTTTTAAAAGGTCTCTCAAAGTGCCAGTAAGCAATACTCCAAAAATATTGGCAGGTGAATTAATGTGTTTTTTCTGCTGTTAAGGCATCAAACTCCGCATAAACACTTTCCTGCCAGTGCTCCTCTGTCGATTGTTGGGTTTCCTGAACTCGAAATGAACGGTACGGAAGCCCCTTATCGTATAAATGTTGAACGATGGTTCGGAATTGCACCTCGTTGATGGTGGGCACTATAAAAGAAACCTTGCGCGATGATTGTTTTTGAAAGAATCGCGCAACCTCTATAGATAGCCTTTCCATATCATTCCCCTCAACCGGCGTCATAAAATCGTTACAAAGGCTGAATTTGGTGCATTTCTTTGGTAAGGAATCTATGAGGAGTTGCAACATGTCTACGTGAACGACATTAACAGATAGGGAGTCTAACTCAGCCGGAAAGACTTTTGCTATCTGAGAAACAGAATCATGCTCAAGTGGAATCTCTATTTCCATGTGAAAAAGCCTTTTAAACCTTGGTAATATGGTCGATATAAACAGCTCAAGTTTATCCTGAAGAGCCTTGCTTATACGTATATTCGCAACTCGAGCTAATATCTCATCTGATAAGAGCTTTTCTTTATTGTTTTTCAATAACCACTCCAAAATTGGATTAGTTGGATTACTCGAAATCATTTCAGGATTCATTGTTAAGATTTCTTTTATCTGACGATCGGATAGGCCAGGGAGAGCTGCATCCATGAGAGGATAAATAATTTCGCGCGCTTCACGGTTTGAATCCCAATCGTTGAGTCTATGTAAATTAGATAAAACCCCCAAGGCAACCGTAAACAAGTGTTCAGAAGCTTGCGTTAAAACCGCCTTTAGAATTGCCAACTTGACACTACGGTCAAAAGAATCAACCCTTAATATAAATCTGTGAAGTTGCTCGTTAGTAACCATTGGGAGAAGCTGATCAAAAGCCTCTCTGCTCCCAACAAAAGGAGCTATCCGAAGAACACGGCTCTCATCGGAAACGTGAGACATGACTTCAGAAGACCAGGAATTTTCTGATGCTTTAATTGGGGTAAATTCTAGATGACCTATACTCATTGTAAGTCTTGCCACAGGACTTTCCCCACGCTTAACAATCAGCTGGCCATAGAAATCTTGTTCTTCAATAAAACTGTAACTATCCTCCACTAAAAGAGTAAGTTTTCCTGTTGGATCTAATACGTGCGCCAATCTTCCAAAGGCCTCTGTAAGCGCCTCATCTGTTTGCGAATCAAAAATCGACTTTGGTAAAATGTCATCTCCAAGTTCTAATAAGTACTTGAAGACATTCAGCATATTTAAAAAACCAGATTTAACTTCGTACAGCGGCGCTTCTTTTGGTTTCCAATAACGAATATTATGTTCTCCCCTATCATAGAGAATTTGTCCCCATGCATCTCTGGCACTTTGCAATAGAGCCTGCTCAAATCCCGGGAAACCATTAAAAAATCCTGTTGCCGGAGAGTCTGCCAATCCAGAAAAATCAAAGAAAATTTCTCCTGTTGGAGTGATTTTCCTTCGAAAAAGCATTAAGAGGTTCCGAAAAGAAGTTTCAACACAGTCTGCACAACTATTATTTTGGAATTTCGTTGTACCAAGTGAAATAGGGAAAAAATTGCTCATAATTCTTTCGTACCAAACAGCCGTTGGCATCTCACTTGTACCTAACTCAAAGAATGACTCAGGATTAGCGGTTAGCTCTTTGTTTAATGTGCTTCCTGTCTCAAAGGCGCTTCCTTGTTCCAATTTAAGTTCCGAAAATTGGGAACAACCTGTGAGGCCCAGATAGAACTCAGCAACATCTTCCACTCCCTTTGCTTTTTCCCAGAAAAATACGGTCAACAACTTTTGAATAAGATGTTCGTTTTGATCGACAGAATGAAGAGCCTGATCATGAATAGCATCAATCAATCGTACTAAAAATCGCCTCTTTCGCAAAATTTTTAAAGCGCGATGACCTTTGTTTCCTTCGTATCTGTCAGGGAGATAATCCTCTAAATCACCCTCATTCAACTTTAGAGTCGTGTATCGCACTTCTAATGACACTTTCAAACCTGTGGTTAAAGGAAATTTGGAGCCAAATATTTGAGAAATGTCTTCTCTGTCCTCCAAAGGAATATCCTCAAGACTAACTGTTTTCAGAATTTGGTCAAAAGATACTGCCAGTTCATGAAGCACTTCATAACGTTCGAAATCTTCATTTGATATGGATTGGAGTGTGACTTCTGCCGCTTTCGAGTTGCACTTTAATATGTCACCAATGCTTGATATGGACTTCTCCCTCCATTCATAATAGCCATTTACTAAGATGTGAGCCGAATAAGAACTTAACTTTTCAACCTCTCTAACTAATTGACCAATTCTCAAAGGAGACAGTTCTGCGACGGGATCAATTGCGCAGTTATTTACTCTGATTAAAAATTCTTCCTCACTAGGGAATAGGGTTTGTAATAGGCTTGCAAAAGCACTTTGTGGGAAGGGACAACCCTCTACACTTACGGTATGGCGATGTGGATAATACCCATTGAATAATTCGCCTATAAACATAATAGCTTTTAGCGAAAGTACGTGTTGCTTTATGGCAAGTCGTTGTGAAGGAAGCAGGTGATCTGGCAGCACTTCCTTTGTGTGTACAGATACAATCGATTGTACTTTTTCATCAGCATCTCTGTATAATAGTGAATCCGTTAGCGCATGTGCCACGGAAATTTTGCATAACATTAAAACCAGAATAAAAAACGTAAATTTCTTCATAGACATTTGAATCCAAACCTAAAAATACAATAAAAGTGTATGAAATATTTATGAATAGGTTTAAACCATCGAACTCGGCCACGTCAATATGATATTGTTACGTATTATCATCAGTGATTATGTATGCCCTATAAAGTCCAAAGATGGAAAGAATCACACAATTCTTTTTCTTTCCAGGTGCCTTTAATATCAACTAACAATCCACCTTCCCTTAAAAGACCATTGATAGTCTCAGATGGGAGATTACAATATTGATCATGGGGCACGGCAAGCAGCACGCAATCATAAGCATCGGAACTCTGTGATGAATGTGTTTGCCCAACCGCTTGTGCGGACTTACGTGACATCAAAGTTTCAGAAATCAATTCAATCCCATAATGCTCTTTGGCTTCTGCGGAAGCTGCATAGGCATCATGCACATCTGTTTTATGTCCAAATGACTCGAGTGTCTTGATAATGTCTATAACGCGCGTATTGCGCAAATCGGGAACGTTTTCTTTAAAGGTGAGGCCGAGGACTAAAATGCGACCACTCTTTCCATAGCTCAAAATGGATTTGAGTTTTTCATGCACTCTCTCGGCAATAAAGTGTCCCATGGAGTCATTAATACGGCGCCCCGATAGAATTACTTCCGGATTGTGTCCCAAGCCTTTAGCACTTTCGGCCAAATAGTACGGATCAACCCCTATGCAATGGCCCCCAACCAGCCCCGGCGTGAAGGGGAGAAAATTCCACTTAGTTTGGGCAGCAGCCAACACATCATGGATAGAGATATCCATTTTGTTGAAAATCATGGTAACTTCGTTGATGAAAGCGATATTAATATCCCGTTGGGCATTCTCAATCACTTTGGCTGCCTCAGCTGTACGAATATCTGCGGCACAAAAAACGTTTCCATTGTTCACTTTGCCGTACATATCTGCCAACAGCTTTGTCACCGCCGGTGTTTGTCCAGAGACGACTTTGGTCAGAGTATAGATATTATGATCCTTATCTCCGGGATTCATGCGCTCTGGAGAATATCCTAAATAAAAGTCCTCACCTGCCTTAAGTCCCGTTTCTTTTTCCAATATTGGGGCACAAAAATCTTCCGTAACCCCGGGATAGACAGTGCTTTCATAAACGACGATATTTCCCTTTTGCAGAACTTTGGAAATACTTTTAGAAGCGCGTTCGAGGGGCGTCAAATCCGGTTTATTCTGATCGGTCACAGGCGTCGGAACGGTGATAATAAATATATCTGAGCCTCTTAAGGCCTCCAGATCATCGGTCAGGGTTATGGTAGAATCCTGCAGGCCCTTTTTGGAGACCTCGTCAGTACGATCGATCCCTCGATTTAGCTCATCTATTCGGGCAGCATCAATATCAAAGCCCGTGACATCAAAATACTTGGCAAGAGCCACGGCCAATGGCAATCCGACATACCCAAGTCCAACAACAGCAATCTTATGACTCATAGTTCATCCCACATTCTAAACAAGAATTCCAAGAACTGGTATTGTGTAGCATATTGCCATTTCAAAAGGGAATAAAATATTTATGGGATGAGAAGGTTCCTGAGCGATGGATCCCGCGCTCATCCGTCTTCGCTTCCGTCTTCGCTACGCTATGACGGACAGGCCGCTATGACGTGATTTTGAACCTTCTCTGATTTCTGGAAGATGGATCCCGCGCTCATAAGGAATTCTAGGTCGCGCTTATCGCGCTCCAAGAATTCCTAATGGCCGGGAAGACGACTTTGGACATAATGGCCGAGAAAAAGGCTTGAGTCCTGATGGCTGAAGACGTTTTTGGTCCTGATTCTCAGAAGGCTTTGGTCGGATATCTCAGAGGGCTTGAATAATCAGAGTGTCCGTCATCTCGGAACCTAGGTACTCTTGACGAACCGGCGTCTTGAGCCGGTGAGGCCTAGAGTGACTTGGTATCGCGAGATCCAGGAAAAAGCGTGCCACAGACAAGGTGTAAGACTGGATCCCGCGCTCATAAGGAATTCTAGGGACGCGCCTACGGCTTGCCCATAATTCCTAATGGCCGGGAAGACGACCTGGGGCCGGGAAGACGAATACTCTGAAAAAAACCTAACGTTTGGAGAACTGGAAGCTACGACGTGCTTTGCGACGACCGTATTTCTTACGCTCAACCACACGACTGTCACGCGTTAAGAATCCGCCCGTTTTCAATGATGGCCTAAGCTCTGGCTCAAAGCAAACGAGTGCCTTACTGATACCATGGCGTACAGCTCCGGCTTGTCCCGAAAGCCCACCACCTTTAACGGTGCACATAACGTCAAAATGACCCTTGCGATTTACGATATCAAAAGGTTGCCCAATGAGCATTCGCAAAACAGGACGCGCAAAATAAACTCTGCTATCTTTCCCGTTTACTGTAACTTTACCTTTTCCAGGCTTAATCCATACCCTGGCAATGGCATTTTTTCTCTTTCCGGTCGCGTAAGAACGCCCCAAAGAATCCTTTTTGGGCTCAACAGGCTTTGACTCCGCAGATTTTTTTTCTGTCGTCTTCTGCTCTGGAGCTGCGATTCCTTCGGTTACCTTTTTCAATCCAGCAAGATCTGTCTTTTCTGCAGCCATCTATGCGCTCCTCTTGTTCTTTGGATTCATCTTTGCAATGTCTAATACTGTAGGCTTTTGAGCCTCATGGGGATGCTTTTCTCCAGCATATACGTATAGATTCTTCATCTGCTGCCGTCCAAGAGGACCCCTCGGAATCATTCTTTGAACAGCTTTTTGAATCACACGTTCAGGAAACTTACCCTCGAGAATCTCACCAGCAGTTTTCTGCTTAATTCCGCCAGGAAATCCTGTATGACGATAGTAGATTTTATCAGAAAGCTTTTTACCGGTGAGCCCCACCTTTTCAGCATTGATTATAATCACGTAATCCCCACAATCCATATGAGGCGTATACTCAGGCTTTGTTTTTCCACGAAGCATATTGGCAACCAACGACGCCATTCGCCCCAAAATAATTTCTCTCGCATCAATAATGTACCACTTCTTATCGATCTCAGAAGCTTTCATCGAATAGGTTTTCATGAAGCACCTACTATCCTTATGTTTCATCCAATGAGTATGCTTCTACTGAACAGTAAGACTGGTGTCAATAAAAATCGCTCCCTTCCATATTTTATGCCAGTCCCAAGAGAGGTATCATAATACCTCCGCCTCTTAAGGGCCCGATATTGCCCCTTTCTCACAGGAAAAAAAATCGCTCCCCAATTAAATTTCCCTTTTGATTAGAGGGCACAACTATCGTATAGTCAAAGGTGAATTGGAGGCGAAACTTCCTGTATAAAAGGTATAAAAAATGTTTAAAAAATTTCATCTTCTCAGGAAATTAAAGAAGAGCGAATTTTTGCAACTTGTTTTACCCACAGTTTCCCCACTTGTTAGCCTCGGTGCCATCAGTATTGGAACCGGTTTTTTAATGACACTGCTAACGGTGCGCATGGAAATGATGGGAGCTTCCACGTTCGAGATAGCCCTTCTTTCTACTACCTACTATGGCGGATTTGTTCTAGGCTCATTTAGATCTGAACCCTTTTTGGTGCGTGTCGGACATATCAGAGCCTACGCTGTTTTTGGGGCAATTACAGCTATCGTGGCTATGCTTCATGGTCTCTTTCTGAATCCATGGTCCTGGATCGTGCTTAGATTCATCGGAGGTTATTGCCTAGCAGGCCTCTATATTGTGATAGAAAGCTGGTTGCTGATAAAAAGCGCTCCTAGCACACGAGGACGAATTCTGTCTTTTTACATGATCAGCCTTTATGCCTCCCAGTCCTTGGGACAACTGTTCCTGAGACTCAGCGACATGGAAACTCTTATGCCATTTTGCATTATTACTATTTTTTGCTCTCTCTCGATTATTCCTCTGTCCATGACAAAGGTGAAGTCTCCTATTTTCGAAAAAACCTCTCTTCTAACCATTGGGACCATGTTCAAAATCTCACCTTCTAGCGTTCTAGGAAGTTTAGTATCGGGCATGATCCTGGGCTCCCTATACGGCCTTTTCCCATCATTCCTTCACGATGTGGGATCCAATGTGGATCAAATTGCCATTTTAATGAGTATCGTCATTTTTGGCGGTATGCTCCTTCAGTACCCCATCGGTCTTATGTCTGATCTCTTTGAGAAACGAAGTGTCATGACAGTTATCTGCATTTTATTAAGCCTTTCATGTATTTTGATTATGGCCTCTGCCTACACACATCAACTATTTTTCACCTTTTCCACATTTCTATTTGGAGGATTCGCTTTTGTGCTATACCCACTCAGCATTACCTTTGCCTGTGACACAGTAAAGCCTGATGACATCGTTGCTACGACCGGAACCCTATTTTTGGCCTATGGTATCGGAGCAACCGTTGGTCCTTTCCTCTATGGCGTCGGGGCAAGGCTTGCTCCTTACTTCCCAGAGGCCTTAGTGAGATTCATGTCCCCCATTGGACTATTCGTATACATTGGGCTTCTTTCCGCAGCCTTGGGCATCTTCATTTTTTGGAGACGAGCTATGTTACCCGCTGTCTCAGCAGATGACCAAGCAAACTTCGTCGCCATGCCACGCTCTACACCCGTCGTCAGTGAATTCGATCCTCGCATCGAAGAAGGCCTTGAGAAAGAATAGGCATTGAGGCCCGAGACTCTCTACAAAACCACGAACTTCCCAATTGTTTTTCCCCCTATATTGAGTCACAATAAGCCTAGGGAGTTACTGTTTTCAAAACGTGGGAGATGGCAACGATGCAAAAAGAAATAGGCTTCATTGGAATCGGGCATATGGGTTTTCCTATGGCCAAAAACCTCCTGAACAGTGGCTATAAGGTCCATGTCTTCGACCTAGCTGAGAGCGCCCTTGATGCCATTGAAAAAGAAGGCGCCGTTAAAGCATCTTCTGTAGCTGAAGTCGCCGAAAAATGCACCACTATCCTGAGTATTCTTCCTGAAGGCCCCCATGTTCGAAGCGTCTACTTAGGAGACGAAGGTTTAATCGCCCATGCCAAGCCCCATAGTTTTTTCATGGAATGCTCTACCATTGGCGTAGAGACTTCTAAACTTGTCCACATCAAAACAAAATCCGCTGGCCATCGCATGGTGGATGCCCCTGTCTCTGGTGGCGTTGGTGGCGCAAAAGCAGGCACTTTGACCTTTATGGTCGGCGGCTCTGACAAAGACTTTCAAGAAGCCTTTCCTATCTTTGATATTCTGGGCAAAAATATCATCCACACGGGGGGAGATGGCATGGGTCAGGTGGCCAAAACCTGCAATAATCTATTGCTGGGTATTTCCATGATTGGAACGTGCGAGGCCTTTGCCTTGGGGAAAAAACTCGGCATCGATCCTCAACGCCTCTTCGAAGTTATTTCCCAGTCTTCGGGCCAATGCTGGTCTGTCACCAGTTATTGCCCCGAACCAGGACTCGTCGAAGCCGCCCCCTCTAATCGTGATTATGAGCCAGGATTTACGGCTGCCATGATGCTGAAAGACCTAAAATTAGCCGAGGCCGCAGCCTCCCTTGCAAAAGCCAATATCCCCATAGGCGATAAGGCCATCGAACTTTACGAGAAGTTCTGCAAAGACGGTTTCGACGGCAAAGATTTCTCAGGAATAATTGAAGAGTTGTAGTGAAAAGGGTTGATTCCCATTTTTAAACCACCAAAGTGCAATCTTTCACAAATTATCCCTTTAAAAACAACCAACTAAAATTTATTTTAAAAAATTAACTAAATTTTAACCTTTTTATTCACATAATTAATATAAAGGGAGTTAAATTTTTTAGGTCTGGGAGACGTGGAACATGAAAAGTATTTATTTTGAATCAATTGTGTTGATTGAAAAATTGCACAGGCTATTTTTAGAAGTTGTCCGAGCAGAACTGGAACGCTCAAAGATTTATGACATCAATAATGTTCAATCACTCATTCTTTATAACATTGGCGAGAATCAGCTCACAGTGGGAGATTTGACGTCCAGAGGGCTTTATATGGGTTCTAATGTGACTTACAACTTAAAAAAACTTGTTGAAAATGGATACCTTCATCAAGAGAAATCTTCCCACGATCGACGGTCAAGCCAAGTACGAGTGACAGAGAAAGGACGCGCCCTTTGCAAAAAAATTGCTGCCGTCCTCGACAAACAGGCCAAGCAACTCAAGAAAGCAGGAACGACAACAGAAAACCTCCAAGACGCAACCGATTATCTAAAGATGCTCGAAAACTTTTGGGCCTCTGAAACACGAACACCCTTGTTCTAAGACGAATACACTAGTCTTCTTGTTGCCAAATAAGTCCTGGCAGGACAAAGGTTGGATCAAGACCCTCTTTCTTACAAAGCCCCCGCAAAAGCGACTCCTTTGGCAAATGTCCATATGATACTTCTAGCTCTTTACAATGAATTCCGCCGGGAACAAAGGCACTGGAAATTCCTACTCCCTGTGCCCCTTGGATGTCAGTATGAAAAGAATCCCCAATGGCCAAAAAACTTTCCCTTGGAATACCATCAAATTTATCAAAAATGGCTCTATAAACCGAAGGGTGCGGTTTGCCATGATAGAAAACTGTTCCGCCTCTCTCTTCGTACAGACTTGCTAAAGCTCCCGCACAAAACATCGGCTTGCCCTGAATATGGACAATGTAATCTGGATTGACACAAATCATGGGAGGGCTATTAGTAGCTGCTTTGTCCAATAAACCTTTATAAGGTTCCAACGTATCAAAGGCCTCACGCGTACCCGTTGCTAATATAATATCCGCCTCCGAGACATTATCTACGACCTCAAGCGGCACTCCCTCCATCAAATGTTCATCTTTACCAGGCCCCAGATAATAGCACTTCTCTCCCAAATCAGCATATTTTCCAGCCTTAAGCGTTTTATAGGCATCTTCACCCGACGTCATGATAAATTCATAAAGTTGATGAGGAATACCGATTTCGTCCAAACGTTCTTCAACCTTCTCAACCCGCCGAGGAGCGTTGGACAGAAAAATCACCGGTTTTTTTAGCTCTTTTAGTTTTGTCAGGCACTCAATGACCCCAGGATACGGTAGTTTTCCATCATGGGTCACTCCCCATAAATCGACGATAAATCCTTCAAATTTATCCACACATTCACGCATCCCCACTAAAGTTGAAAAACTCATCTTCACTCCTTCTTGTTGAAAGGCTACAATGACACATATCACCTTTGATGGAAAAGACATAAGAATGAAAAATAGCCCATACGTCCTAGCAAAAAAAGCTACAAATCCAGTCCCCATTTATTTGCTCACCAAGAAAGCCTTAAAGTCCTGGAGCTTGCAGCAATCCTTAGAAACCCAAAATTGGATTCAGGCAACTAATTTTAAAGCCGCCCCTGGGACGTTCCGTCTTGTTCCGACAAAAGAGGGCCATTTGGACCAAGTTCTTTTTGGCACTCCCGATGACTTTTGGACCTATGGTGTCCTAGCAAAGAGGCTTCCCCATCATCATATCTACGAATTTAAGTCCCCTTTATCCGACGACAAATTATTGCTTGCGATCTTGGCATGGGGGCTTAGCGCTTATTCATTTGATAAACTGAAGTCTGATAAACCTGAAAGATCCTTTTCAAAAATCATCGTCCCCCCATCTGTAAATTTTGAGGATGTCTCTTCCACCCTCAACGGAATCTGCCTCGTACGCGATCTCATCAATACCCCGGCATCTCATCTGGGGCCCCAAGAACTTGTGGAAGAGGTCCAGAATGTGGCGAAACAGCACAAGGCAACGTGCCATGTTATTTCGGGCGATGACCTGATCGAGCAAAATTACCCCGCCGTCCATACGGTTGGAAAAAGTAGCCATCGCCTACCACATGTCATAGATCTCAAATGGGGAAACCCCAAACATCCCCAACTTACTTTAGTTGGAAAAGGCGTTACTTTTGATACAGGTGGCCTAGATCTCAAGCCAAGCGGTGCCATGAAGTTCATGAAAAAAGACATGGGGGGCGCGGCCCATGCCCTTGCTCTTGCTCAGATGATCATGGATGCCAACTTACCCATTTCTCTACGACTCCTTATTGGCGCCGTTGAAAACAGTGTTTCTTCCCAAGCGATGCGCCCTCTGGATGTTACGAAGACTCGTAATGGCATGACTGTTGAGATCGGGAATACCGATGCGGAAGGACGGCTGGTGCTTGCCGATCTTTTGACAGAAGCATCCTCCCAAAAGCCAAATCTGATCATTGATTTTGCAACCCTTACTGGGGCCGCTCGTGTTGCACTGGGCCCGGATGTACCTGTGTTCTTTACCAATCGCCCATCCCTTGCACAGGATCTCATGAAGGCATCCGAAGTTTCCCACGATCCGTTTTGGCAGCTTCCTCTCTGGAAAGGCTATGATGCCATGATCGAAACGTCTGTGGCTGATTTAAGCAACAATCCAACAAGTCCTTACGGCGGCGCTATAACAGCAGGGTTGTTTTTAGAGAAGTTTATTTCTAACGATACCCCTTGGATTCATACGGATCTTATGGCATGGAATTTAACTGCACGACCTGGGCGGCCAAAAGGTGGAGAAGCCATGGGATTGAGAGCTATGTACGAGATGGTAAACAGATGGGTAAAATAATGTCGAAACGGCTCTGGAATAAATACTTCTTGCTTGGATGGCTTGTGGCTTTCCTGATACCCTGTTTATCCGAAGCAGCCTTTCCAAAAGCGCCTCAGCCCACAAAAGCATCACTTATATCTTCTATCACGGCAATCTCAAATCAAAATGAAGTCCAAATGGGATTAGTTTTGGAAACTCAGTCCCCTTGGAAAATATACGCCCACTCTCAAAACGGCCATGTGGGCTTTCCCCCCAAAATAAACTGGAATCACTCTAACAATATTAAAGATGTTGAAATATATTGGCCTCAGCCAAAAGAAGTGGAAAGTTATGGAGAAACAATTTCCATTTACGAAGGAAAAATAATTTTACCCCTAAAGGTAACCCTAAAGAACCCTGGCCAACACCTCACTATGAACATGCACCTCAACTATATGAGCTGCAGTGACATGTGTGTTCCTGTAGAACAAACGGTCACTTTTTTTGTTCCAAATGGCCCCTCTTCTCAAACCGATGATGCCAAACTCATTGAAGCTGCCTATTCTACTTCTACATCGGACCATACCCTAAACTGGAGTCTCTTTTTCATGATTTTAGGATTTGCCCTTCTGGGAGGATTTATCCTTAATTTCATGCCTTGTGTGTTACCCGTTCTCTCTCTCAAAATCCTTAGCGTTCTCAAATCACATAATCATTCAGCAGCGCGGATCCGACTCAGATTTATGATCACAGTTGCTGGGATCCTATCTTTTTTCATAGCCTTTGCGGTATCCATCAATATAGCAAAAACTTTTGGCGTTACAATGGGATGGGGATTTCAATTTCAAAATCCCATATTCTTGACCATCCTTTTCATTGCCCTTGTTGTATTTGGACTAGGGACGTGGGGCACCATAAACATCCCCATTCCTTCGCAGGTAAGTAGATGGCTTCCAACCAATGAAACGCACCCCTATTTGAGCGACTATGTAAAAGGCATTTTAGCAGCTGTTCTTGCGACCCCCTGTACGGCCCCCTTTCTTGGAACAGCCGTTGGTTTTGCCCTTGGAAGGTCCCCTCTAGAGCTCCTGGTAATCTTTTTCACCATCGGCCTAGGACTGGCCATCCCCTATATCCTAGTAGCAATGTCACCCAAGATGGTTCATCTTCTCCCAAAACCTGGCCCGTGGATGGAAAAGTTGAAGAAAATACTGGCCGTCGGCCTGTTTGGAACTGCTCTTTGGATCGGTTCCCTTTTAGGCCAACACGTTTACGAAAAACACATCTCCATTGAGAGTGCTAGCTCCCTCCCCTGGACAAACTTTGACTCGGAAAAAATCCCTTCCTTGGTCAGAGACGGAAAAACTGTCCTTGTTACCATCAGCGCCACATGGTGCTTAACGTGCAAATTCAATGAAAATTTTGTCTTTAACTCCGAAGAAGTTTCTGCAGCTCTAAAAAATCCTGATATCGTTCTTATGAAGGGTGATTGGAGCAAAAAAGATGAACGCATCAAAAAATTCTTAATGCTTTATCAACGGGGAGGAATTCCATTTACGGTTATCTTTAGTCCCCAGCGCCCAGAAGGAGTCATCCTTCCAGAGCTCTTATCCACGGACATTCTTTTAGAGTCTTTAACACAAGCGCAATCGGTTTAATGTCCTGAAGCCGCTTCTGCAGCCTCTTGCGCCAGTTCATCCACCCGGTCATTTTCGGGGTGTCCTGAGTGACCTTTTACCCAAAACCAAGATACTTTGTGAGCATGTGTGAGGCCTTCTAATATTTCCCAAAGGTCGGCATTTTTAACGGGTTTCCGTTGAGACGTTTTCCATCCCTTTTTTTTCCAAGCGTGGATCCACTTGGTAATGCCGTCCTTAACATAGGTACTATCTGTGTGAACGTGAACAACAGAGTGTCGCTTTAAGGCTTCTAGTCCTTTTATTGCAGCCAAAAGCTCCATGCGATTATTGGTTGTATCATACTCATAGCCGGAAAGTTCTTTTTCAACTTCTCCATAGCGCAATAGAACGCCCCAACCTCCGGGACCTGGGTTCCCTTTGCATGCCCCATCCGTATAAATCTCTACAATGGTTGGCACTCTAAAATTCCTCTCATTTTTGTTCTTTCTCCCTCTTGAGTATTCTTACAAGCTCTATTAATGTCGCGTCAACGAAACATTTCTTTGAAAGAAAGATTTATGACTACAGATAACAACGCCATTACAAATCCTCTTGAGATATGTGTTGCTCAGAAGGGAGCATACCCCGTTCAAGTTGAAGCTGGAAAACAGTATTGGTGGTGCACCTGTGGACATAGTTCGAAACAACCCATGTGCGATGGAAAACACAAAGGATCAGGTATAAAGCCTGTCTCTTTCACGCCAACGAAATCTGAGACCCTTTATTTTTGCGGATGTAAGCAAACCCGGACGCCTCCCCTGTGTGACGGAAGTCATAATTCACTGAAGTAATAAATATGGATGGAATAAAGACCATGAGAAAATATACCAGTTTGACATTTATCGTAAGCCTGCTTGTTGCTCCCCTTCTGTCGGGATGTGGCTACAAAGAATACGCATACCATCCCACACCTTGTGTTCCCATGGCTTTACTGGGAGACCTTTCTGAATCAGTCCAATATGACACAGACGGCAATAGAAGCCTCATCATAAACTTAGATCAAGTAAAAGGATGGTGTGAAGGTGACGAGGAAACAACGAACGTCAAACTTGTAATTCAAACCATGATACAACGCCCAAATACCGCGTCCGATGACTCACAAGAATTCAGTTTTGATTACTTTATAACCGTCACAGATGCACAAAATGATATTATATCGAAAATGATTTATACCGCTCTTGTTGACTTTGATGAAAACCAACGAAAAAAAGTTGAGCTTATAGAACAAGTTATCTCCATTCCAGAAAGTTCTGAAAAATCCATCAAAGACTATCGCGTTTATGTTGGCCTCCAAGTTGACAGTGTCCAACTGGAAAAAAACCGCAAGAAATACGCTAGAAGGGGGAAGTAAATTCGATCCATTGACCGTCACTACAGATTCCCAACCATCTCCTAAGAAAACACCTCTCTATGATTTGCACGAATTATGGGAAGGCAAGCTTGTCCCGTTTACTGGATATCTTTTGCCAATCCAATATGCCTCGGGAATTATAGCAGAACATAAACATACCCGCACCAAAGCTTCCCTTTTTGATGTCTCGCATATGGGACAAGTCAAGCTATCCGGATCTTCTGATATTTGCGGATTATTGGAAAAACTAGTCCCTGCAGATCTCTCTGAGCTTGCTCCCTATCAAATGACTTATACATTCTTTTCGACCCGTAATGGTGGGGTCCTAGATGATCTACTCGTTACGCGACTAGAAGACTCTCTCCTTCTTGTTGTAAACGGCGCACGAAAAGAAGAAGACTTAAAACATCTCCATAAGCATATAGGAAGCGACTGCAAAATTGAGTATTTAGAATCAAAGGCACTCCTCGCCCTCCAAGGGCCCAAAGCGGTGGACGTTCTTTCACAATATGTTCCAGCGCTCCACGACTTAAGATTCATGCATGTTCTTGAAACAAAGATTGTTGGTATTCCTTGCCTCATTAGTAGATCAGGCTACACCGGAGAAGATGGATTTGAAATATCCCTCCCCGAAAATCAGTCCCAGAAACTCGCCCTCAAACTTATGGAAAATCCAGTTGTTCAACCGGCAGGACTTGGCGCCCGAGACTCCCTCCGACTAGAGGCAGGACTGTGTCTTTATGGACAGGATCTAACAGAATCCACTTCACCCATTGCTGCTCGCCTGGGGTGGACCATTGGAAAAAGGCGACGCCAGCAAGGTGGCTTTTTGGGAGACAAAATCATTCTGCCTCAGTTGGATTCAAAACCTGATCAGATTCGGGTAGGTCTCCTGATCAACAGTAAAATTCCGGCTCGCGAAGGGGCGGAGATTCAATCGAAGAAGGGAATCACAATCGGTTCCATTACCAGCGGTGGATACAGCCCATGTCTTGAAACTCCCATAGCAATGGGGTACGTTGCTTCGGATTATTCTGAACCAGGGACACCGCTCAAAGTGATCGTTCGGAACAAAGAACTCGATGCGAAGGTCGTAAAATTACCCTTCGTAAAGCAAAACTATTTTAGGGGCCAATAATATGGAAAAATTTTCAAAGCAACATGAGTGGATCCGTTTAGACCAAGGATCATCAGATGTGGGAACAGTTGGCATCACCTCCTATGCCCAAGAGCAACTAGGAGATGTGGTTTTCGTCGATTTTCCCAACACGGGACAAACGGTCAAAAGGGGGGAAGAAGTGGCGGTGGTCGAATCAGTGAAAGCAGCCAGCGAAGTCTACTCACCTGTGAGTGGGGAAGTCCTCGTGGTAAATGCTCAATTGGAAGAGACCCCTGAAAAAGTCAACGAGTCCCCTCTTAAAGAGGGCTGGTTTATTAAAATTAAACTGTCTGATCCCAAAGAATTGGAGACACTCATGGATACTTCTGCTTACGAGAAATTCGTAGAGGATCTATCCTAATGCGCTATTTGGCTTTGACCCAAAATGATCGGCAAGAAATGCTGGAAGCCATCGGTGTAAACTCTGTAGAAGATCTCTTTCGTGATGTTCCACAAAACGTCCAACTGAAAAAACTGTTGGATCTTCCAGGGCATATGGGGGAGTGGGAAGTCGAGAACTATTTGGATACCTTTGCCAATGCCAACCAAACAACAAAAACGCTGACCAGCTTCTTGGGAGCCGGTGCCTATCGCCATCACCTGCCTGCCGCAGTAGACTCTCTCATACAGCGGGGAGAATTTCTCACATCCTATACGCCGTACCAGCCAGAAGTTTCCCAAGGCACTCTCCAATATCTTTTTGAATTCCAAACCCAGGTAGCCCTTTTGACAGGAATGGACGTAGCCAACGCGTCACTCTACGACGGGGCCTCTGGAACGGCCGAAGCGGCTCTCATGGCAAATCGGATCACTAAGCGAAATAAAGTCCTAATTTCTGGGGGTCTACATCCCCACTATACCGATGCTGTTAATACCTATGCCCACTTCGCCGAGTTTGATGTAGAAACCTTAGAACCAAACATAGAGAACGAAGAAGACTTACTCTCCAAAATTGATGACACTTACTCATGCTGTATCATTCAAAACCCCAGCCTGTTTGGGCAGCTTTATGATCTGTCAGATCTCTCAAAAAAATGTCACGAGCACGGCGTTCTATTAGCTGTCGTCGTGACCGAAGTCATATCCCTCAGTAAACTTAAATCACCCGGCAGTATGGGAGCCGATATTGTTGTCGCAGAGGGCCAGTCTTTGGGAAATCCCCTTAATTATGGTGGTCCCTACTTGGGTCTTATGGCCACCCGAGACAAATATGTTCGCCATATGCCAGGTAGAATCTCGGGCCAAACTGTCGATAGTGATGGAAAAAGAGGATGGGTTCTGACCCTGGCAGCGCGCGAGCAACACATCCGCCGTGAGCGCGCCACCAGCAACATTTGCACCAACTCAGGACTTTGCGCACTCGCCTTTACCATTCATCTTGCCCTTTTGGGAGAAAAAGGATTTCGGCGGCTAGGGGATGTGAATCATGCAAATGCTGTCCAACTGGCCGAGAAATTGGAAAAAATTCCCCAAGTCACCGTCGTGAATGATACTTTTTTTAACGAATTCACGCTTAAGCTGCCCAAAAATGCAGACCTAGTAATGAAAAAACTCCTTTCTAAGGGCCTTTTGGCGGGCGTTCCTCTCTCCAGACTTTACCCAGAGAAAAAAGAGCTGGCCCCATATTTGCTTGTGGCTGCCACAGAACTGACAACTGAAGCGGATCAGGATAAACTTGTTGCTAGATTAAAGGTCGTTTTACAGGAGGCGCTATAATGGAAGCAGCAAAAAAAACACCCTCTCCTGCCCAGAAAGAAAGCACATTCACCGGGAACAAGGGGCTCCAGATGGAAGAGCCCCTCTTGTTCGAGTTAGACGATCCTGGCCTTTCGGGTGTAGATTGGACAAAGCCGTTGGAGAAGAAAAGGCGTTTGGGGTCCCTTGAGCGCTCAGAAAAAATAGGACTACCAGGGCTTTCAGAACCCCAAGTCGTCCGCCACTTCACACGGCTAAGCCAAAAGAACTATAGCATTGATGCTGGATTTTATCCTTTGGGTTCATGCACAATGAAACACAACCCGCGCCTCAATGAAAAGATTGCTCGCAATCCAGGTTTCACCGCTCTCCATCCCCTTCAGCCCTTTGAGACAGTCCAAGGGGCTCTAGGCCTTATGGACGCTCTAAGCCACTGGCTTATGACCCTGACAGGAATGTCTGCCGTCGCCCTTTCCCCAGGCGCTGGGGCGCACGGAGAGTTGTGCGGAATTATGGCCATCAAAGCCGCCCTTGATGCAGATGGGGAAAAACGCTCTCGAATCCTGGTGGCCGATTCAGCCCATGGAACCAATCCCGCCACCGCCATTTTCTGCGGCTATAGTGTAGACACGGTCAAATCCACCAACGACGGTCTTTTGGATGTCACCGATCTAAAAGCGAAATTAGGGCCCGATGTGGCGGCTCTCATGTTAACCAACCCAAACACCTGTGGCCTCTTTGAAAAGGATATTCTCGAGATTTCCAAGGCAGTCCATGAGGCTGGTGCCTATTTTTACTGTGATGGTGCCAATTTCAATGCCATCATGGGCAAAGTTCGCCCAGGAGATCTGGGCATCGACTGCATGCATATCAATCTTCACAAGACTTTTTCAACACCCCATGGAGGGGGCGGCCCTGGAAGTGGACCGGTGGTTTTCGCTGATTCATTAGCCCCATTTGTCCCCGTACCCTACCTTTCAAAGGGAAAAGATGGACTGAAATTGGTAGAAACGATTTCGGAAAGCACCCAAAAAACCCTTGGCCGCCTCAAAGGATTCCACGGACAGATGGGAATGTTTATCCGGGCCCTGGCCTATATGCTGAGCCACGGTGCCGATGGCCTAAAGCAAGTATCAGAAGATGCAGTCTTATCTGCCAATTATATCCTGGCCAAGCTGAAAGATACCATGACGCCTGCCTATAAGGGCACTTGTATGCACGAGTGCCTCTTTGATGACAAATTCCTAAAGGGAACTGGCGTTACGACACTGGACATGGCCAAGGCTCTAATTGATGAAGGCTTTCACCCCATGACCATGTACTTCCCCCTCATCGTCAGTGGGGCCTTTTTGATTGAGCCTACCGAGACGGAAAGCAAACAAACGCTAGATCAATTCATTGATACACTCAAATATCTGACCCATGAGGCTAAGAAAGGGAATAAAACTCTCTTTCAAGAAGCCCCTGTGCATACTCCTCGCAAACGTCTGGATGAGACAAAAGCGGCTCGAAATCCAGTTTTAAGATGGAAAAAAAACCTATAGAATCTGTGCAATTTCACATTGATTCGCGTAACAGGGGTTGCGTATTTTAAATTACCTAATAAGATTATGAATCTAAGAATTGTGGTCAACATAATACAGAATAACTTGGTGACAAATATGAGATGCGTATCTGCTCGAGAAGCTGACTCATACAAAGAATTCCTTCCCAGAAACTCTTTAAAGTTTTTTATGGGCGTTCTTGCGATCATCGCTTTCTACTACCCCTCCCAAAATGCACTCGCTCAAAAGACATATACAGCAGATCCTTCCCTGATTCCCCATTGGCGGTTCGAACCAAACAGCCCTATCGCAACTGGAGAAGCACTGGTGCCGCCACCCTTTTTGGCCTTGTTTCATGATGGCCAAAAATATTTAGGGTATGTGGGCACCTCTCATCGAAAAGAGCTATCGACCCAAACCTTCCTCCTTATAAAAGAAGCCATTCAACGATTTAAGCCTGACATTATTATTATTGAGGGGTATCCCGAGAAAGCAGGCCTTTCGCCAAAAGATTTTCTGAAAGAAACAAAAAAATGCTGGGATCAAAAAGGAGGATTCAACTGTGGCGAAATTTTCTATGCCGTCCACCTGGCAAATCTCTTGGGGATTCCATTCATTGGAGGAGATCCTCTTCCAAAAGAAGAATGGGACTATCTGGAAACCTTAGGCTATGACCCCGAGGATTATATGGGGTTTAACTTTGTCCGAAAAATCCCCCAAGAAATCAGATCCGTCCAAACAACAGAGAAAAATCTTATGGATCTCTTTCAAGCCTCCAAGGAAAGAGATCTTCGTAACCTAGGCGTGAAGTCAAATGACTTTACATACGCATCTTTCCTCACATGGTTCGAAGACAACTCCCAAGAAAGCTTTGAGACTAGTAATGTTAGCGAAGAAACGTATATGCCAGATGTAGGTCCTGAGGCAACATTTATTCAAAATGTTTCCGGGCATGTGAACACAGTGCGTGAAGCCAATATCATTTCTACCATTGCGAAGACACTCAATAAGTATGATCGCGTTCTCGTTGTTTATGGATCCAGCCATTATGCTATGGAAAGACGTGCTCTGAAAAAAATGCTAGGAACCCCGAGCATGTATATCAAAAAGTTCTCCGATATGTTGAAATAGGATTATTCCTGATAAATCATCCCAGGTGATCTTTTTTTAAACGTTCGCCCCATCTTCAATGGTCAGCTTAACCGTCTCCCTTCCCTGCCAAGAGTCAACGCGAAGCGTCCCCGCCAAATGCAACAGGGTCCGTTGTTTGGAAAGAAGAACATCCCCCAAGGGTGTCTCCACTGAACGAAAGGCAATGGCAGCTAGACTCTTCCCATCTTCCCCTTGAATCAAACAACGAATATGGTCATTGCCCACAATAGAAGCATTGATTACTTTCACATTGGGGAAAACAAACCGAGGCGTCGGGTTTCCCATGCCAAACGGAGCCAGTTGACTCAGAACTTGGATAAAATCTTTACTTGCACCAGCCGGTGTCAAAATCCCCTCAACCATCAACTTGGGGGTATAGTCAGACTCTTTCATTTGTTGCGCAACGCGCTCAATCATAAAAGCTTCGAATTGAGAAAGTGCATCAGCAGAAACTGTAAATCCCGCCGCCATTGCGTGGCCTCCTCCTGCCGTCAAAAGCCCCGATTGTCGAGCGCCATGAATAGCTGTTCCTAAATCCACCCCTGAAACCGAACGACCCGAGCCCTTACCCACACCCTCATCATCTATGGCCACCACGCCAACGGGCCGATGGTATCGATCCTTTAGTCTCCCCGCCACAATGCCAATAACACCTGGATGCCAGCCCTCTTGGGACAATAGAAGAAATGGCGGCAGGTCCTTCCCCCTGCTCTCCACCTGTTCTGTAGCCTCTTGCAAAACACGTGCTTCTATTTCTTGACGCTCTTTATTGAGCTCGTTAAGGCGTAAAGAAATTATCTTCGCCTCATGGGGATCATCGCTGGACAAAAGGCGCCCCCCCAAACTGGATTCTCCCACACGCCCGCCAGCATTAATACGGGGGCCCAATACAAAACCAGCATGGTACGCTTCAGGCCTCTCAGAAAGTCCAGCAACCTCTCCCAAAACTGATAGTCCCGTATTGCGCCGATTAGCCATAACTTTCAGCCCTTGAGACACATAGGCACGATTGAGTCCAGATAAAGACACCACATCACAAACTGTCCCCAAGGCCACTAAGTCCAAGAACTGCTTTAGATCAGGCTCGGAACGATCTTTGAAAAAACCTCGATTTCGCAGGGCCCGATTCAAAGACACGCACAGCAAAAAGCAAAGGCCAACTGCGGCAACAGACTTTCCCGAGCTATCCTGATCCAAACGATTGGGATTAACCACAGCTACTGCCGATGGTAATTTGGACTCGGCAACATGGTGATCCATGACGATCACATCCAGACCCATCTCTTGTGCCCCTTCCAGCGCGTCAAAGGCCGTCGTGCCACAGTCCACCGTAATGACAAGAGATGCCCCCTCTGATTTAAGGGTCTGAAAAGCCTTCACATTGGGGCCATAGCCTTCTTTTATCCGATCGGGAATATAAATCCGGAGGGCACTCCCCAAGGCGTCAAAGTATCTTTTTAGAAGGGCTGATGAAGTGGCTCCATCCACGTCATAGTCCCCAAAAACAGCCATTGTTTCACCCGTCTCAATGGCCTGACAAATGCGATCCGTTGCCTTGTCCATATCCTTTAAGTGAGAGGGATCAGGCAAAGAATCCCGCAATGTGGGCTCCAGGAAATTCTCGGCCGCTTTATCTGATTGCACCCCTCGAGAAGATAAAATGCGCCCCACAATTTCCGGGATTCCCAATCGCTGGGAAAAAGCCATTCCAAGTCGATCGTTTCCTTCGCTTAATACCCACTGCTTTCCCAAGAGGGATTGCTGAACACCTAATAATGCTTTTTGAGTGGAATCCCCCTGACTCACGGGCGAATCTCAACGATTGTCTCTTGCGTCGCCGTTTCTAAAATCATCTGCAAATCCTCTAACTTAAAAGCAATACAACCCTCGGTAGGGGAAAATCCCTCCCGCGCCACATGAATAAATATGGCACTTCCCAGTCCAGGGCAAGGGGGATCATCATTGTGACCAATGACTAGAACCACATCGTAGAGATCATCATCCCGCCAGAGCTTCTCATGGCTTTTGTTGTATGGCAGTTCTACGGGACGATTGTAATTTTCTTTGTCGCCCGCATCATCACACCACCCCATGTTTTCTTCCGTCACAATAAGAGGCAATTTTGTTTTTGGAAGCGAGATTTTGTCTTTTCGCGCATACACTTTTCGAAAAGGAAAATCCCCGATGGGTGTCGTCCCATCCCACTCTTTAACCTTAGGCTGAATACCAGACCGCCCCAGGGCACAAGGAAATACATGTTTTCCCCATTGGGCCGTTCCTTGAGTTGCCCCAATGCCGTTTCCACGGACAATCAGCTTCATTGATCTAACTCCAGATCTTGGATAATCGCCTTCATAAATCGAGCGGCCTCTCCCCCCGTCACGGCTCGGTGATCAAAGGTAAGAGACATGGGCATAACATGACGAATCTCTGGCTTGCCTTCTACGGCCACAACCTTTTCGTATACCCGGCCCGCACCCACAATAGCAACCTGCGGTGGATTCACAATCATATTGCCATAACGGCCACCAATAGCGCCAAAATTGGAAAGGCTTATGCTCTCTCCATGTAACAGTTCTGGCGGTAACGATCTGTCCTGAATTCCAGCAACTAATTCATCAATTTTTTGACGCACTTCTTTAGCAGCCAAAGACCCTGCTTCCCTCAAAACGGGGACAAACAATCCCTCTTTCGTGTCGACAGCAATCCCCAGATTTACCTCTTTGAAAAGGCGCCGCCCTTCCTTTTGAAACCATGCATTCATGCCTGGCTCACTCTTACATCCAGCAACAATGGCGCGTACAAGCCTGACCGTAGGATCGCCTTCTTTGATCCAAGCATCCACATCAGCCTCATCTGAAACACCGGCAGGCACCACTTCTCTGTGGGCCTTTTCCATATGCTTAACCATGGCTTTTCGGACGCCCCGAAGAGGTTCATATGTACTTTCTCCCTGACCCGCCGCCGCTGCCTCTACATCTTGCTTTGTAATATTTCCCTCAGGCCCCGATGGCGTCGCTTTTGCTAAATCGACGCCTAAGCTCTTGGCCAGTTCACGAACCGCCGGGAGCGCCTTGTGCCCCGGGTGAGGTTTGTGCTTGGGCAGCGGTTTTTTTGGTCCCGCCCCAGAGAGCTTTTCATCTTTGGGACCAGTTTCTACGGTCTCTTCCTCTTTGGGAATTTCGCCAACAATCGCCCCAGAATCCGATGCTTCTCCTTCTTCATACTCAACAAGAATCGAGCCTACTTTGACCACATCTCCGGCTTCGCCATGAAGCTTAGCAATACGGCCCGAATAGGGCGCAGGGACTTCCACGACGGCCTTATCGGTTTCCACAGAAAGGAGGGGCTGGTCCGCCACCACGTTGTCTCCGGGGGCCACCCTCCACGAAATTATTTCGACCTCCTGAAGGCCTTCACCTAAATCGGGTAGATTAAATTTTTTCATGTGTATTCTATGACTTTTCTTGCAGCTTCAACGATACGTTCCGCGCTGGGTATGTATAGCTTCTCCAGTTTAGGAAGTGGCATCACCGTATCATACCCCGCCACCCGTTGCACAGGGGCTAGTAAAGATAAAAGCGCCTTCTCAGCCAATTGCGCCGCAATTTCAGCCCCAACCCCACCTGTTAAAGCTGCTTCGTGAATAATGACACAACGTCCAGTTTTTTCCACAGATTGAAGAATCGTTTCCATATCCATGGGCTTGATGGTCCCAGGCGTGATCACCTCCGCCGAAATGCCCTCTGATTCTAAAAGCATAGCAGCCTCCAGAACCTCAACAGTCATGGCTCCCCACGTTACGAACGTGACATCACTGCCCTCCTTTAGGAAAAAACACTTATCCAACGGCAGAGCTTTCCCATCATCATCTATTTGCTCTTTGGGGGCCCGATATATTCGTTTGGGCTCTAAAAATACCACCGGATCTGGATCCCAAATGGACGCTAGTAACAACCCATATGCCTGTTGTGGTGTAGACGGGATAACGACCCGCAACCCTGGCATGTGAGCAAAAAGGGCTTCGGTACTTTCCGAATGATGTTCTGGGGCATGAATGCCACCGCCAAAAGGAGCCCGCAAAACCATTGGACACGTGAATCTACCCCGAGTTCGATTTCTAAAGCGCGCCGCATGATTCAGCATCTGATCGATGGTGGGATAAATGAATCCCATAAACTGAATCTCTGCCACGGGACGAAAACCCTGAATGGCCATCCCAACCGCATGTCCTGCAATCATGGCTTCGGCCAAGGGGGTATCAAAAACGCGATCGGTGCCAAATTTCTCATGTAACCCATCGGTCGCTCGAAAAACACCACCATCGGGGCCAACATCTTGCCCCAAAACGATCACTTTTTCATCCATTTCCATGGCCTTATTGAGAGCCATTTGGACAGCTTCCACAAGTGTCACTTCACTCATTTTTTGCTTCTCCCCAACAGATCATCCCGCTGGGAAACATAAGCGTCTGGCAACGTTTCATAAAGATAATCAAACATGGAAGATGGATCAGGATCAGGAAGGGCTAAATAACTTTCTGCAGCCTCCTCCACCTTTTGACGCGTTTCACTTGTAAGTCGTTCTTCATCCTTTTTGGTCCAAGCACCCTCGTTGCCCAGATAGGTGCGCAATCGGGTAATAGGATCTTGCTTCCACTGGGCCGAGACTTCTTTTTCCTCGCGATACCGCGTTGCATCGTCAGCCGTTGTATGATCGGTCATACGATAGGTAACGGCCTCGATTACACTGGCACCCTCCCCTTTGCGAGCCCGGTTCAGCGCTTCTTCCACAGCATACTTCACGGCGATAACATCATTGCCATCAACCTGCAGACTGGGGATCCCAGCCCCGATGCCTTTTTGGGCAAGGGTTTCCGTTGCCGACTGAGCATCACGAGGCACCGAGATGGCCCATTGGTTGTTATTGATAACAAACACGATGGGCAATTTCCAAGCACCAGCCAGATTCATGGCCTCATAGATTTCCCCTTTGGAAGTGGCCCCATCCCCAAAGACACAAACAACGGCACGCTTTTCGCCGCGCAACTTGATGGCATGGGCAATTCCTGTGCCATGAGTCCCCTGTGTTCCAATGGGAATACTCGGTGGACAGTCTTCTATATCCGGAGCAAGTTGGTTGCCAAATTCATCTCCACCCCAGTATTGGAGCATTTGAGCCATCCCAACGCCGCGCCATATATAGGCACCTTGCTCACGAAAGGAAGGCACCAATACATCATCCGATTTCATAGCACTGGCAAGACCAACACTGACGGCCTCTTGTCCCAATGAAGAAGCAAATGTTCCCAGTCGCCCTGTGCGTTGAAGGGCCACAGCCTTAGCGTCATATGTGCGCGTAAGTACCATGCCTTCATACAATGGAATAAGCTTTTTGGCATCAGATGCAAAAGTCGGAAGTTTAGTAACAACTTCACCGTCGGGGTTCAAAAACTGCAGATACTTGATTTCGAACTTTGCGGAAATTACCACCCCGGAAGACCCCACATTTTTATTATTGCCTTCATTATGAAAGGAAATTTTAGCAAACGTCAAGTTTATATGAGTTTTGGACGAAAAAAATTCAAAAATCTTTTCACAATGACCGTGTTTTATTTTTTGTGATGATACGTCTGCTAGCAGCATTTTCCATTGCTCACCTCAATCACAACCCGTATACATTGTTCTACAACGAAAATAATTTAACGCATCAAGCAGGCCCTAACCACCTTAGGATCTTTAATGCATTTGCAACTGTGATGCTTGTTTTGCCTTGTTCAAAAGCGATTAGAGTTGGTAAACTCAACTGAGCAAGCGCTGCTAACTCTTTTTGCGTCAGCTTTTGCTTTTTTCGGCGTCTTACGGCCTCTTTGACAAGCTCTTGCCAATTAAGGCAAAGGTTCCGTTCCATCGTTTCTCTATCGTTTCTATGAGTGTGTTTTTCAAAAAGGGCGCTTCTACACGCGCGGAAGCGATTGCTGTTTTCGCAGCTTCAAGATTTTCCTTTAGCTGATCTACCGCCATTTTTATGGCCTCATCCGGAACATCAAACTCCTGCCCCAGCGCGATGATGTGTTTAGGTTTTAGGCTTCCCAACTCCATATCTTTGGCCCCTCCTAAAGAAAGAGCCAATGTTTTGTATCCATACAACGTTGAGCAAACTTCATCATAAACTGGAACAAGTTGCATAAACTTTTCTCTGTATATCATCGCAAAGTTTTTTAAGTGCATGTCTGTATTCCCCAAAAGAAACCCCGCGATAATCCGCTTGAACAACTTATATAGATCCAATCTGTTCTCTTCTTTAAGATTTCTGATAAAGTCAGCCATCTGTTTGTAGTTACCATCATACTTCTGAAGTGAATTATTTCCCAGCAATTGGTTAAATTCTTCGAAGTGGATCCTCTCTCCGTTCTCTGCCCTATCGAAACGCTTAATGATAAGAGCTTGTTCCTCGAAGCCATGTATGGCCTTCATATGTAGGTCAACTACTTCCTCTTTAGGCATAAGAGTCTTAAAGGCCAAAGTTGTCAGGTATTCATTTATTACCAAATCCTCATGATGGGATGAAGGAAATTTAGCGATATGGGTACTAAGCTCTCCAATTTTTGCAGGAAAAAATACGCCCCCCCTTTCAACAATCGCCAATTTAGGTTGCACACCTGAAAGAGAAGCGCGTCCATTCATAACTGCCAACTCTTTTGGATTATCAGTATCCATAAACTTTCCACTTAATTTATTAGGCTCAGGATCAAGAACAGACACAGCCCCCGCACAATCGCTTCCAAATGCAAGCAACAGCTCAAAACGAGAAACAGCTCTTTTGCCCAAAAGACGGCTTTGGGCATTTTCAAGCCAACCTTCTGCAACTAAATTATCAAAAAACGCGAGCAATCCGTGGGCTGAAATAAAAGGCTCTTTCCGCAGCGGTAGAGTATACGCTATCTCAGGCTGGCCTGAATCCAAGTAATTTTCATCATAGGCAAACGAAATCCTCTCTCCAGGCTCTTCACGCAAAAACCCTGCAAAATGATCTTTATAAAAAACTTTCCCCCAAAGAAGATTTGCCATAGTAAAAAATCTTTTATTTTTTCCAAGATTCTTTTATTATAGTAAAATATATTTTATTTTCAAGTCATATTTTCCCATATAATAAATTATATTTTACTTTTTTGGGGTTTTGCTCAAGTGTTCGCCCGAAATCCAGCCCCAAAATCAAACAATGTTTCCTTTCTGTAACAAACGGTAATAATGTTTGATTTTTAATGGGACAAGAGGTGGCTTAGAGTGTAAGTAGATCTAAAGTTTCACGCTCATATGAGAGATTTTTATAATATGTTTGGTTTCGAGAAAGATAATTCTGGACTCTATCAGAAAACTTTGAAAAACGCTATGGGTTGTAGTGGCGTTGGCATTCATTCTGGTGAATCCGTCTCTATTACATTGCGCCCAGCGCCGTCAGATATGGGAATTGTTTTCGTCAGGACGGATCTTGAAGGACGTCCCGAAATCCCAGCCAATCATAAGTATGTTATTGACACAACGCGCTGCACAAAGATCGGACTTTCCAAAAACATTAGCGTAAGCACCGTTGAACATCTCATGGCCGCTTTTGCCGGCGCTGGAATCGACAATGCCTATGTGGATATTGACGGCTCCGAAGTTCCTATTATGGATGGCAGCTCTCATCCTTTCGTCCTTTTGATTGAATGTGCCGGAACTCTCGAGCAAGATGCTTACCGAAAATATTTAAAGATCCTTAAGCCTATGGAAATCTCATCGGATTCAGCTAAAGTATCGCTTCGCCCTGCTGATAGTTTTTCCATGACTTTTGAGGCCACTTTAAAGCGCTTTTGGAAAAACACGAAAAAAATCACCTTTAAAAACAATCCTCAGCACTTTAAACGGGACCTATCTCGCGCCCGTACTATTGGATTCATCGATGAAGTTGAGACGCTGCGAAAAGCAGGACTTGCCTTAGGAGGATCCCTTAATAATACGGTTGTTTTCAATGGCTCCGAAATTATGAATAAAGAAGGCCTCCGGTATGACGATGAATTTGTACGTCATAAGGCTTTAGATGCCTTGGGAGATCTATATCTTGCTGGTGGCCCCGTTATAGGCAGGTTTAAAGGCTATTGCTCAGGGCACACTTTGAATCATCTTGTTCTCAAAGATCTCTTCGCCGATAACGATGCCTATACCTGGGTAACTTTGGCTGAAGAAGCCGGTTCCGTGGAGCAATTCCTCCCCGTAGCTTTTCCGACCGAAAGAGTTGCTGTTTCTGCTTAATCCCTTTATAAGGAAATAAATGAAGGATGCCTCCTTAGGGTTGGGGAAGGCGATTTGTAATGGGATAAATGGAGTTGAGAGTACGAATGGCTAAGAAACATTTTCATTTTAAAGATATCAAATTTCTTTATGTTGCTGTCCTTGCACTGGGCATTTTGAATGGGTGTTCTGATTCAAAAGATGACGAGTATGTGGAACGCCCCGTTGAAGAACTCTACAACAAAGCTTACGTCGAAATGAAAAACCGTGATTTTGTAAAAGCCGCGAAATCATTTAACGAAGTTGAGCGTCAACACCCCTACTCCCAATGGGCCATCAAGGCGCAAATTATGTCTGCTTACTCCTATTATGAGGCCCAAAAGTACGAAGATGCCATCGAAGGCCTAGAGACATTTATCGAACTCCACCCTGGCAATGAGAATATTGCCTACGCCTACTATCTGTTGGCTCTTTCCTATTACGAACAAATCTCCACCGTTGACCGAGACCAAAAAATGACCGAACTGGCCATGGTTACCTTCGAGGAACTCTTGCGGCGCTATCCCAACACAAAATATGCAAAAGATGCCAAGTATAAGTTAGATCTCACTCGGGATCACTTGGCCGGAAAGGAAATGGAAATTGGCCGCTTTTACCAATCACAACACCTGTCGATCGCGGCCCTAAACCGGTTTAAGAAAGTCCTGGATAAATTTCAAACCACTAACCATATTCCAGAGGCCCTCCACAGAATGGTAGAATCTTACCTTACCATTGGCATCAAGGATGAAGCCCTGGCAACGGCTTCGGTCCTAAAGCATAACTTCCCCCGGAACCAGTGGACAGCGGATACATTGGCTCTCTTGGCGAAAGATGATCTAAAGCCCATCCAAAGAGCCATCCCCCATGAGGATGATGAGTCTGATGAGGCAGTCTCTGAAGAGGCCGCCAAAGATGACGCCACACTAAAAGAAGATCAAGCAAAGGCTGCAGCCCATGTGGCGAAGCCAGAATTCGCCACAGAAGAGCCCGCCCATGAAGCCGAAGCTGATGATCAAAGCGCTGAGGACGACGCAGATGACTCTAAGGATGATGAAGCTGACAAGAGTGAGGAAGCCGTAGACGACGAAGGTGAAGCTAAGGATGATGAGGCTGAGGAAAATATAGCTGACAAAGGTGAAGCTGACGAGCTGGAAGCCAGTGATGAAACCGAATTTGATGAATCTGAAGCCGATGAGGCCGAAGTTGACGAACTGGAAGTCAGCGATGAACCTGCCATTGATCTAGATGAGATGGATGAGCCAGGCATTGACGAAGAGATAGCCGAAGATTGAGACAAAGGCATTTCCTAGGAAGTGCCCGCCAAAAGAAACGGCAATTTCGGCATTTCATATCGGCGAATAAAGGTATTTCATACCGGCGAATAAAGATATTTGGTTGAACATACCCCAAGCTTAAAACCTGAAGGAACCGTAAGTCGCTTCCTGCCTGGATTTGAGCATGTTTCTTGGCCCTCATTTCATGCCAATAAATTGCATTTTTCCCCTGAATTTGATATAATCGGAAGAGAATAGAAGTAACACACTCAGAAATTGAGCTTTTTTGCATATGAGTTTGGTTGCTGGGTTCTTACTGTGGAGGAAATTACGAATTAAATGGGAGAAAGGTCATGTTTAAGAAAACTTTAATGGCTTCAGTTGCCGCTATATTGGTATCTGTGAGCTGGTCAGATTCTGCGAATAGTAAGTCACCTGTGTTAACTGCTGATCAGAAGGCGCTAGCAAAATCCTGTGATGATAATTTCACTGAATATGATGGCTGGGCGGAACATGTGAAAAAGGGTGCAACACCTGGTGATCACCTTGCAAGAAATTTATGCAAATGGACTGGTGCATGTTATGATAAATGTCATGAAGTTTATAGAGTTTATGTTCCAGAGGGTAATAAACAAGACCCTATGAATCATTTTCATTATAGAATGAAGGAATGCAAAGAGTACACCGATAAAAACTGTACAAAAGCTAAAAGTGGATACTGGAAGCCTCGTGTCGTACGTACACCAGTGAAATAATCATAAATAGTTCACTAAGAGGTGGCACCGATATAGAGAGCAATTGGGATCTTTCTTGCTCATTTTTTTGAGGTGTGTGACTGTTTTCTTCATATTTAAGCCTCCCAATTTGACTTATCTGCCCTAAGGTATCGCGCTTTAGGGCATAAGGGCGTCGCTATATCAAATCCATCCTTTCCCCGCGGAGGCTTGCAATCATTCGTATGCAGCACATATTGTTTAGACTTCTTGAAGAAGTTCTATCTTTCCGTTAGAAGAGTTCAATGTAGGTTGTTTAAAGATGTATATCCTGTAGTTTCTTATGATTAATTTAGGAGTTTTTTAAAGTGACTCAGCATTCCGAACAAGAGATCAAGCTAGGTCTCTACAAGCACTACAAAGGAAAGACTTACGAGGTAATAGGACTTTGCCGCCATTCTGAAACTTTAGAAGAAATGGTCGTGTATAGGGCGTTATATGCTGATTACGGTTTGTGGGTAAGACCAAAAGCCATGTTTTTTGCAGAGGTTAACGCCAATGAGAATCCTCAACCTAGATTTTCCTTCATAGGCACCATGAATACAAAAGCACCTCGCCTTAGATAGTTAATCTTTAGTTTTAGATAATTGCTCTCAAATTTCAAACAACTGAACATTCTGAAACATGTTTAAGTCCAGTTTTTTGCTTCACTCCAAACCTATTCGCATATTCTCAAAACCCATCTCCTTACGTACATATGTCTCATCTGTGAGTTGCCCCAGTGAATATCATCCGCCAGACTTAAATCTGATTAAGTAAATTTTATTTCACCTCCAATCTCTTTACGTTGTTTTATGAAAAATAAGGCTTCTCATTTTAGGCACTACCCATTACATTTGGCCTACTTGCCCAGGAATTTTTAATTGCGATTTGTCATTCATGCTCAAAAGCCTCTCCATCCGAAACATTGTCCTCATTGATCGCCTCGATCTGACCTTTGAAAAGGGACTCTGCATTCTGACCGGAGAAACTGGTGCCGGAAAATCCATCCTATTGGATGCCCTGAGCCTCACATTGGGCACCCGGGGAGATCTGTCCCTTATTTCCCACGGATCGGATCAAGCCATTGTAACAGCCGAGTTTGACCCCCCAACAGATCATCCGGCGCGAACACTTTTAAAGGAACATGGCCTCTCGGAAAATGATACTCTGATCCTAAGAAGGCTCCTCAGTCGGGATGGCAAAAATCGCGTTTTCATCAATGATGAACCTGTCAGCTTAGCTCTCCTAAAACAGGTAGCCGAAACGCTTATCGAAATACATGGCCAATTTGATAGACTTTTAGAATCCTCCCACCATCGAGACTTTTTGGATGCCTACGCCCATCTCACTTCCCAACGCATTCAGGTTTCTGCGTCTTTTGATGCATGGAAAGCGGCACGAGAACGATTGGAACAGGCACGCACAACGCATTGTTCTTCCCAGGAAAAGGAAGAACTCTTAAAGCACTATATTCAGGAATTGGAAGCCCTCGACCCCCAGGCCGGCGAAGAAGAAACCCTTGCTCAAGCTCGGTCTGAAATGATGCACCATGGCAAATTGAAAGAAGCCATGGCCAATGCCAGCCAAAACCTTAACGAGCCGACAAATATTGCGACGGCCTTAATCACAGCCCATCGCAGTCTGGCCACCGTCCAAGAATATGCCCCCATTAAGCTCACACCCGTCATGGAAGCCCTGGACCGAGCCGCCCTGGAACTGTCAGAAGCCACCGCCCTTTTAGAAAATGCGGAGGGCGAGGATGCTTTTGATCAAAGCCATCTGGAAGAAACAGAAGAGCGCCTCCATTTGTTGAGATCTTTGGCCAGAAAGCACGACTGTGCCGTTGACGAACTGGCCGAGAAACTTAATGCTCTCCTGGAAGAGCTGGACTTAATAGTGAATCACGATGCCCGCCTGCAAGAGCTTGAAAAAGAAGAGGCGGCCGCAAGGCAAGCCTTTGCATCCAAAGCAGAAAAACTTTCCCAGGCCCGCCAAAAGGCAGCCAAAGACTTGTCCAATGCTGTCCTGAAAGAACTTCCCCCACTCAAAATGGAACGAGCTCTTTTCAATGTGGAATGTGTTCAGTTGCCCGAAGAGCACTGGTCGGCCACCGGGATCGATCGAATCGAATTCCAAGTAGCCCCCAACGGAGGCATTCCTGGGGCCCTTAAAAAAATTGCGTCGGGTGGTGAGCGATCTCGATTCATGTTGGCGCTCAAAGTGGCTCTCTCTCAGTCAAACACCCTCGCTAGCATCGTCTTCGATGAAATTGATGCTGGCTTAGGTGGTGCCGTCGCCACGGCCGTTGGGGAACGCTTGCATAGGCTTTCTCAGGACGGTCTGCAAATCTTAACCATTACCCACGCGCCCCAAGTTGCCGCCCTGGCCGACCATCATTGGCGGGTGGAAAAATCCCAAAAAGCAGGGGGCATAACGACGTCTGTTGAAAAATTAAATCTACAGACCGCCCAGGAAGAAGTAGCCCGCATGCTGGCTGGGACCGAAATAACCGATGAAGCCCGAGCCGCTGCCTCTCGCCTCATGGCAAAGGCATCGTGAGGATCCAGCATGCCCCTTTTTGATACACTCCGCGAGATTCAACCCAACCAGCTCACCCAGGAAGAAGCTCGAGAAGAACTCAAGAATCTGTCCCACGAAATCGGCCATCACGACAAACTATATTACGAGCATAGTGCTCCAGAGATTTCCGATGCCGACTACGATGCGCTGCGCCTTCGCAATGGTCAAATCGAAACACTCTTTCCCGATTTGATTCGAAATGACAGCCCCAGTAAAAAAGTGGGCCACATTGCCGCCAAGGGTTTCAAAAAGGTTAAGCACAAGACGGCCATGCTTTCATTAGATAATGCCTTCGAAAAAATAGATATCGAAGACTTTTTTGGCCGGGTGCGTCGCTTTTTGTCTCTCTCTTCCCAGGAACCCATTGATGTGGTTGGCGAGCCAAAAATTGATGGGCTGTCTTCCACGCTCCTTTATGAAAATGGCCAGTTAGTTCTGGGGGCTACAAGAGGAGACGGTCAAGTAGGTGAAGAAATTACAGAAAACCTTAAGGTTGTCTCAGGCGTTCCTCATAAGCTAAAGGCCTCTTCGGTGCCAAAATCCTTGGAAGTGCGGGGCGAAGTCTATATGCGCCACGATGACTTTAATGCCCTGAATAAAAGTCGAGAAGAAACTGGAGGATCGGTGTTTGCCAATCCACGCAATGCGGCCTCGGGGTCTTTGCGACAACTGGATCCCAGCATCACAGCAAAGCGCAAGGTTCATTTCTTTGCCTATGCCTTAGAATGCGATGAGAAGAATTTCAAGAACCACTGGGAGGTGTTGGTGTTTCTAGAAGAATGCGGATTTTCGGTCAATACTCATAAGAAATTGCTGTCGTCTGAAAACGCCATCCTTGAATTTTATGACAAACTCCAGGAAGAGCGCCCTCACCTGCCCTATGATATTGATGGCGCCGTTTACAAAATCAATCGGCTGGACTGGCAACACCGGCTAGGAACAGCGGCCCGCTCTCCTCGTTGGGCCATTGCCCACAAGTTTCCGGCAGAACAGGCTCAAACAGTCCTGGAAGATATTCAGCTTCAAGTGGGGCGCACAGGAGTCCTGACCCCAGTGGCCCATCTAAAGCCCGTTACAGTCGGCGGTGTGGTAGTTTCTCGAGCTACCCTACATAACGAGGAAGAAATCCACCGCAAAGATGTTCGCATTGGAGATACGATTATTGTCCAGCGGGCCGGCGACGTGATTCCCCAAGTAGTTTCTGTCATAACTGAAAAGAGACCCAAAGACAGCCGAGCCTACGATTTTCCCAAAGTTTGTCCAGAATGCGGCAGTCATGCTGTGCGAGAGGAAGGGTTTGCTGCCCATCGTTGCACAGGCGGTCTTATATGCCCTGCCCAAGCCGTGGAGCGCCTCCGCCATTTTGTGTCCCGGGATGCCTTTGACATAGAAGGCCTTGGGGCCAAACACATTATCGCCTTCTGGAAAGAGGGCCTGATCAAAACGCCGGGCGATATATTTCGGCTGGAAGAAAAAAACAAGCAAAGCCTGACACCCCTTCAAAATCGGGAAGGCTGGGGCAAATTATCGGCGCAAAACCTATTTGCCGCCATTCAGGAAAAGCGCAATATTCCCCTCGGTCGTTTTCTCTTTGCCCTGGGTATTCCTGAAATTGGGCAAGTCACTGGCAAAATGTTGGCCCGCCATTACACATCTTATGAAAACTGGCATACGGCCATTTCAGATGCCAAAGACCACGACCACCCCGCCTATGAAGACTTGGTGAGTCTGGACGGCATTGGCCCACGCATGGCAGAGGCGCTTATTGATTTCATGGACGAACCCCATAACCAAGAAATCCTTCAAGATCTGTCATCCCTCCTGGCCATCCAAGATGCGGAGGAACTTCAAACTTCTGACTCACCCCTTTCGGGCAAGTCCATTGTCTTCACAGGCACTCTCACGAAAATGTCCCGCCCCGAAGCCAAGGCCCGTGCCGAATCCCTCGGTGCCAAAGTGGTTGGTTCCGTCTCCAAAAATACCGATTATGTGGTCGTCGGTGCAGACCCCGGTAGCAAAGCCAAAAAGGCCACAGAACTGGGTGTGAGAGTGTTGACAGAAGAAGAATGGCTGGGGTTTGTTTAGTCTCTCCCCAAAACGCGCCTATAGATCCGCCAGTGGATGCCGAAAAAGATGAGACTCAAGAGGATGAAGGGAGAATTGATGAGCATTGTCCGAATGCCTCCCCTGCTTTCTTCAGAAAAGGCCATGGCCCGTGCGCGCAAACGTTTGGCCGTTAGTTGTTCCTGGGAAAGTTGGAGATATTCCTTCGGCAAAACTCTCTCATCCTTAACTGTATGTTTTTTAGAATCCAAAAATGCTTCGTCATCCCTAAAGCTTGAATATTCGTAGGAACTAATCGTATAAGAAGGAAAACTGGCCTCTAGTACACCATAGATAAAAAAGCTTCCAGATATTCAAAGCCCAATCACACATATGGCGCAAACAATGGAAGGATACAGAATCCACAATGCGCCCTTCGTTTCCGTCTTTGGCATTTTCACTCTCCCAATCAATTCAAAGTTGGGGTTATGCTACGCTATATATGATTTAAAGGCAAATTCTTTGCCAATTATGTCGCAAACACATGATATGACCAACTTCGTTAACAAACTGGTTGTCCGATAAGAGGGTTGGCTCGCATATTTAGATTCATTTTGCCGCTGTCAGGGGCAGTTTTGTTAATCCATTGAATTTAAAGGTTACTAGTTTTTAAAATCACGTAAATTTAATATTGGATGTTAAATTTACGTGATTTTTAGATTCGTCTACGCGATGCTTCGACATGATATTTCTGCTTCCTAATCAACGACCGCTGCTCGACTGGATCCCGCGCTCATAAGAAATTCTAAGTCGTGCTTATTGCACTCCAAGAATTCCTAATGGCCGGGAAGACGGTTTGTGGTCAGATGTCTCAGGGTGAAAGACACACAGAGGGTCCGTCATCTCGGAACCTTTAGGCACTCTTGACGAATCGGCGTCTTAAGCCGATGAGTCATAGAGGGGCTTGGTATCGCGAGATCCAGAAAAAAGCTTGCCACAAACGAGGATATAAACTGGATCCCGCGCTCATAAGGAATACTAATTCGTGCTTAATCGCACTCCTAGAATTCCTAATGGCCGGGAAGACGGTTTTGGACCTAATGGCCGGGAAGACGGTTTTGGACCTAATGGTCGGGAAGACGGTTTTGGACCTAATGGTCGGGAAGACGGTTTTGGATCTAATGGCAGGGAAGACGCCGTCGTGTGTGGCCTCAGAACTCCAATCTCTGCTCTCTGAATTCCGATCTCTGATCCCTGATCTCTGAACTAAGCTACTTTTGCCTTTGTCTTCTTTTTCACGGGGCTGATGTGGAGTTCCTTATAGCGATCCTCTGAGATAGACGAAGGAGCCTGCATCAACAAGTCTTGTGCTTGTTGATTCATGGGGAAGGCAATGACTTCGCGGATGTTAGGTTCATCGGCCAGGAGCATCACAATTCGGTCAATACCAGGGGCACAACCACCATGGGGAGGCGCCCCAAACTTGAAGGCATTGAGCATGCCGCCGAATTCTTTTTCCACCACTTCCTTGCCGTATCCCGCGATTCCAAAAGCCTTGTACATTACTTCAGGCAAATGATTTCGAATGGCCCCACTAGAGAGCTCGATGCCATTGCATACAATATCATATTGGAATGCGTTGATAGTCAGAGGATCCTGAGTCTCAAGGGCCTTAAGTCCTCCCTGAGGCATGGAGAATGGATTGTGGCTGAACTCAATCTTGCCAGTGTCCTTGTCTCTCTCAAACATGGGGAAATCAATCACCCAACAAAAACGGAAAACATCCTTTTCCAACAGATCCAAGTCAATTCCTACTTTCTGGCGCACGGTGCCTGCAAACTTTTCAGCATCCTCTTTCTGGTCGCACACAAAGAAGACGGCATCGCCTTTTTTAACGCCTGCTAGTTTCTGGATCTGATCCAAGCGCTTTTCGTCTAATAACTTTGCAATGGGACCTTTAGGGCCTTCCTCGGCAAACACCACATAGCCAAGTCCCGCAGCCCCCTCATCCTGCGCCCAACCATTGAGCTTATCAAAAAAACTTCGGGGACGGCTAGCTGCGCCCGTTCCAGGAATGGCCCGAACAACCGCTCCCTTCTCGATGGCCTTGGCAAAAATAGAAAAACCCGATCCTTTAAAGGCCTCTGTTACATCGCTAATCTCAAGAGGATTTCGCAGGTCAGGCTTATCTGTCCCGTACTTGAGCATGGCTTCTCCGAAGGGAATCTTTGGGAACGGCATAGGAGATACTTTTCGGTCTCCTCCAAATTCCGTAAAGATTCCATGAAGGAGCGGCTCTAGGGCATTAAAGACATCTTCCTGGGTCGCAAATGCCATCTCAAAATCAAGCTGGTAAAATTCACCAGGAGATCGATCGGCACGCGCATCCTCGTCACGAAAGCAGGGCGCAATCTGGAAATAGCGATCAAAGCCAGAAACCATCAAAAGTTGCTTGAACTGTTGAGGCGCCTGAGGCAAGGCGTAGAACTTTCCAGGGTGAATTCGGCTTGGCACCAAATAATCACGAGCACCCTCGGGAGAACTGGCCGTCAGAATCGGTGTCTGAAACTCTACAAACCCCTGCTCGATCATACGGCGGCGGATGCTGGAAATGACTTGGCTTCTGAGCAAAATATTTCGATGCATTTTTTCCCGGCGCAAATCCAAAAAGCGATAGGTAAGTCGTGTATCCTCAGGAAACTCTTGATCACTGTTTACCTGAATGGGCAACATGTCAGCGTGGGAAAGAACTTCCATTTCCTCAATGGCTACTTCTACTTCGCCCGTGGGCAATGTCTTGTTAATGGTATCCTCAGTCCGTGCAACCACTTTGCCCGTGACAGTGATAACCGTTTCGTTGCGAAGCACTTCCACTTTTTTGAACAGGGGATTATCCGAATCAATTACACACTGGGTGATGCCATAATTATCCCGCAGATCAACGAAAAGGAGATTGCCATGGTCCCTCATGCGGTGGATCCACCCTGAAAGCCGAACGGTCTTCCCTTTTTCACTGAGTCGCAAATCTTCGCACGTATGTGTCCGATACGGATGCATAATATTAAATTCCCCTATTTCCATAACAATCTTAACCCTTTGCGGTTACGGGACTTACGCCCATTTGTCAAGTCTATCTGGGAATTCTTAGCAAATGAACACAACGATCTGGCCCTTAATATTCACATGCTTTTTGCCTAAAATCCTACCCTTCCATTCAAAAGTATTTTGCGAATTCTACCCCCTCTCAAAATCGCAGACTCCTTTCCCTGCTCTCTTCTAAAACTAGACGGCCCATTAAAACTAGACAGCCCATGTCGGCATGTAAGCTTGTGGTAAACCACGAAACTCTCGCTTTTCCTCCAATTGGCTTGTCCAAAGCTCATGATAAGCGCCACGCAAGGGTATAAGACTCTCATGATTTCCTTCTTCAACAACACGACCATTTTCCAACACCACAATATGATCCACACTCCGAATGCTCGAGAGTCGATGGGACATAATGATCAATGTTCGTTCTTCCACTCCCTTTAACAGGGGTGCCAATAGGATATTTTCTGTTCTAAGATCCAATCCAGATGTCGCCTCATCGAGAATCAATATGGGCGCCGATCTTAAAAGAGCCCGTGCGATAGCAATTCTTTGCTTTTGTCCCCCGGAAAGTTTCACTCCCCCCTCCCCTATTTCTGTTTCGTACCCGTCAGCCGTTCCCATAATAACATCATGAATCAGCGCACGTTTTGCTGCCTTCACAACCTGATCTTGGGAAGCATCCGGATTCCCCATCAGGATGTTTTCATAAAATGTGCCTCTTAAAAGGGACGAGTCTTGGGGAACGACCGAAATTTTCTGACTCAAAGCTTCCTTGGAAAAAGTCTCAATGGGCCTCCCGTCTATAAGAATTTCTCCTCTTTGCAGTTGATAGAATCTCATTAATAATTTCAGGAGGGTCGATTTCCCAGCGCCACTGTGTCCTACCAAAGCCACGGACTGCCCCGGCATTACTTTAAAACTGACATCCTCCAAGGCCGGCGCATTTCCGGGATATGCATGGGTAACCCCCTTAAAGTAAAGTCCTCTTTGATTAGAAAGCACCGCTTGCATCTCTGTGGGAAAGGTGACTTCTGATTTTACGGAGAATAATTTTTTTAAATGCTCCAAATCCACCACAAAGCGCTTCATTTCCCGATAGGTAAACCCCAGAACTTCTAAGGGACGTACCAATAGAAAAAAGTACATGTTGATAAATATCAAGCTGCCCATACTAATATGGCCCAAGCGATAGTAGTACACGGAGAGAACAAATATACTCCCGATTCCCCCTGAAATTATCACCGCTTGGACAACGCCAAAAATGCTCCGCCTTTCCCAGGTTGAGAGACTCTTTTCCATGGTATCAGTAACGATTTTCTTAAACTTTGAATACTGAAAAGCCTCTGTCCGGAAAAGTCGAATGGATTGATAGCCTAACAATGTATCTACAAAGCTTCCAACGGTTCCTTTTTCAGACATTTGCGCGACTTTTTGTTGTTTATATAGCCACTCTGATCCTACCATTAGGACCAATAGATAGCTTCCAACAGACAGAAAAAATACCGTTAAAAATAGGCCGTCAAAAAAATACAGAATCATCCATCCTAAAAAGAAAAACTCTAAAAACATGGGGAGAATAATCAGAAAAATGCTTAACAAAATTTGTCGACTTGCCGTTAAGGATTTTGACAAAACAGCCCCCATCTCTCCAAGGGATCGATTTTCATGGAATCCAAAATCAAGCCCCATGGTGTGCCTAAAAACCCGTTGCAGAATATTGGATTGAGCCCAGCAATCAATGGCACCACTATACCGCCATCGCAGCTCACTCAAGACACGCAAAAATAATTGAATGCTACAGTAACTAGTCACCAGAATTGTCAGTTGTGAAACCGAACTTCCACTGGATATTTCCTCTACAACATTTTTAAAAATGACCGGAATCGCCATATGCATGCCCGCAATGAGGACCCCCATTATTGATAGATATATAATGGGGCTTTTAAAGTCCTTAAAAGAGGTGCTCTTTTCAGAAATCCAAACAAATTCCTGCCAAAACCAATATAAAACTGACTGCCTAAACATCCTAGGCGGCCTTAGATTTCTGGTATTGTTCCAAGAGTTGCTGAAAATTCTCATAATAACCTGCCAAGTCCTTCATGCTCACTGGCTCTCCAGGCATTCCCGCATAAGGATTGTGATGCAAATAATAACCGAAAACCTTCTTACAAAAATTAACATAGGAAATGGTATCCAACATATGATTGTGCCAAAAGAAATCAATCTCCATATCAAAGCCAATAATGGAAATTCTATCTTGATATGCATACAAGATTGTCATCCAATCTTTATACTTTCTTTCCACACGTCTAAGCGTCGCTTCATCCCAACCGGTTCCAGCCACCTCAACAGGATAACCCATACGTTTACGCAGCTTCGTAAAGTTATATTTTTGAATATATTTGATGATATTATTTGATAGTTTTTTTGGTGCCTCAACTCTATCCATTCCTTTTAATCTCCCAGATTATAAAACCTTCCTGAATTACGAAGTGGAGGTGACTAGCACCTCCACTAGATTACAGTCTCTAAGAAGCAAGACGAGGGGTTGCCGCCTTCGCTCCATATTCAAAGAAACTACCAATTGCTTGACGTTGTATATTTAGAATTCCACAACTGGTGTCTGACCCCAAACAATGTGGGATCACAATCTTCGTTCCTGTTTTTGACATGTAACCATTCCTTGATTCTTTACGCATAATTTACCTCCTATACTTCGGTTAATCCAATTACTGCAAAAAATTAATCAGAAAACATCCCCCCCTTCAACACCCATAAAAATACATTTATACAATCTTGAAATGCGATTATTTTGTTTATTTAGGAAAAACTCACTCTATATAAAAGAGAGATAAATATTATTTTTTTTCAAGGAGTTACGATCAAAGCTTGCAGGAAGAAAAGTTGAGAGCTTGAATAATATTTCTAAAAAACAGCTTACTCTTAAACAAATATTCACCTCTTCCATGCGGTTTTTTTACTCCTCTTCAAACCTATCGAAAACCACCTACATTTTAAAATAAGAATTATCATGCACCCCACTGCTGGAAATCACCCTGCTGTACTAGCCGGATACACGATCAAGGCTTGAAAAATGGAATAGAGTCTCGTAGATTGCGCAAGGTTTGATGCAGCACACCTTTGATATTTGCAAAAACCCGCTTTTAGACGAAACAAGTAGGATTATTTTTTAAACATATCCTTTTAAATTGGAAGAGTAGAACGTTGGTAAATTTATTTTTTGTACTCCTGATGATCTTTGCAAGTTTTAAAACTATGGGAATATATGATGCAAAGTCTGAGAACATAGTGATGAAAGAAAGCGCAACAAATTCTCTAAGTGAGGTCGCAACAGAAAATGAGCCAACAATTTCCGAGACTAGCACCGCAGACATTGCTCAACAAAAGGGAAGACACGCTCCTATTTTTGATCACCCCAATGGACCAAAGTTTGGAAATTACGTTCGAGGATTCGTGCAAAATGGAAGGTATCAACTTAGTACTGCGGGTGCAGCCTCCCAAGCGAAACGCATTTTAACGCAGTTAAATCAGGCTGCACAACAGAATAAAGTTGAGCTGGATAAATTTACAATTTATGGGACGAAGCAAGCTAACGACCCCCATTTACTATTGGCCGATGAGTACCCGAACACAAAAGATAATGAGGGTGCTCTACAAGGCAAAGATATTGTGCAAGTGGTGAATGATTTAAGGCACCAGATTGACCGCTCTAAAAAACCAAAAATATATCTGGAGGCAAATGATACCGTGCAAGGTGCCATAAGTTTCGCCGATAGATTTTTAGACGGAGACACATCGAAGATTGCTATCTTAGACCATGCTGATGCTAATTTAGCTGGCGCTGGCCCCCTTTTTTACGCCGACGCTAGCACGCAAGAGGAGGCCATGCTTCGTCAAACCGATGGATTTATGCGTTTGAATTGGATTCAAGATCGCTATCAAGGAGGCTTTTTTGATCTCCCAGAACTCGGCGTTATATTCTTACGCGATGTAAAACTGCTAGATCCCCGCACAAAGGCCGTAACTGATCGCAAAATCAATATTGTTGCCTCGGCCTTATACGACTACCAAGGTTATGGAAATATTCCATCGGGCTATAATAACTATGTTCATAAAGATATGGCCAAGCGCCTAACGGATCCCGACCATAAAGTAGGAAAGTTTATATCTAGTTTTGCTGAAACCTATCCCCTAGGCTCACAGCAATATATAAAAAATACACGGGCGAAGATCAGAGCTATCCTAGCCTCAACCGCAGACCAAGGCATTCGAAACATCGTCATTGGTGCCATCGGAACAGGAGCCTTTGGAAACCCACAAACCATCGTCGCACAAGCATATAAAGAGGTCCTCTTTGACGAAGGCTTTGCGTCGCTCTTTGATAACATTGTCTTTGTTCAATTTGGCAATGTCAGCCCGGTTTTCGAATCAGCCTTACAATAAACCTCTCGCCTATTCCCACAAGCCAACTTCTTTTGACAAAAGAAAAATGTCCAACAATCATGACGAATGAGAACGCGTAGATTCCCATGAAAAGAGCAATGCCCACATGGAGTAGAATTGCTTCTGCCAGGAAAAAAGGCCGCGTCTTCTTGCCCCAGATAAGGAACACATAGGCCAGTTGCATCACGATTACCCAGTAGGTTAGGAAATTAATGATCCAATAGTTTTCTGCCAACCACCCTATGGGAAGATTCGTATACTGGAAATGGGCCAAAGCGTACCAAAGGGCATCCCCTGACCACCAGACATCGCCTTTTAGCTTTTTGATTGCCGCATAGAAATAACACACGACCATTTGAATCTGAATAAGCCGCAAACATGCCGAATCCCTCCAGGAGGCATCCATTTTCTTTTTGGGCCTCAAACTTAGCCGTTGTCCAATGGGCGCAAAGCACAAAATAAAAAGAAGATTGCACATCAGATTATCCATACCATAAAAGATGCCCGGATTACGCCAAACAAAGCTAACATGGCCCAATAACAACATCCACTTTACGACAGAGGTCCCAATGCCCAAAGTGAACAAAAGACACAAAACCATGAAAGCAAAATGAATCAGGGCAACTTTTGCAGGCGTTGTAAGATAAAATAAAAGGGAATATTTCGTGCTCAGTACATCTAGTGAAACTGTCGATAGAGATACCCAGCCCTGATCGGAATATAATTGGCTCAAATCATCCTGACTATAGCTTCCATACACACATAAAAGAGCTAACCCAAGGCCTATTCGAATAAGCTCTAATATGTAAGGTTCCTCAGCGTGAAACCAAAAGGCCTTCCAATTTTCCCATAAATTTCCACTCATCTGACAACCTCCTCTGTACAGAAAAATGGCCCTAGCGTCTCTGTTTCCCAAGCATCATCATGGTCCAAGTATTTTTCAGAAGTCGGGACACGCTGATAGTCAAACCGTAAACGAATAGAATGGGGCTGCACCTCTTGATGACGGAAACATAAATGTCGGGCAATCCCCGCTTGATACATTTCCGGATTGCGAAAAAGGCGACCAAAGAGATTCATATATCTTAAATATGTTCCCTGCCGTCGGGACATAGACGCCTCAGGGGAAAAGACAGATTGCGTCCCTTCCCGCGTCGTCACCACATAACTAAAATGACTCATATACTGCAACGGCATAGGTGCGAAAAACGCCCAGCCGTTACTCATATGAAGAGCATCCATATACCATGAAACCAGTGGAAAAAGTCGATCCCGCAAAAGCGACTTTGGCGCCGGCCCCATTATCATGGCCGCCGTATGAATACAAAGGGCCACAGACGCGACAACAAGGGCCACGCGCCGCGCACTATTACTCGTCTTAATATAATTTCCCATATCCTTCCTACCTTCCTGAAACTTCGTCAGGAAGGATATAAAGGAAAGTTCAGGAGGGCAAGCGAAATTTATTATTCACTAGAAGAAGACTCAGCCTTACTAGAAGAAGACATAGTCTTACTAACAGAACGCAATTCTTTCATTCTCTCCAAAACCTTGTCCTCGGGGTCCTTAGCTAAGATGTTTTGAACACTTTCAACGGGGGTCGTAGATATGCCTTCCCTTTTCATATCCTTGGCATGCAAACGAAGGAAAGCCAAGAAATAGGAGTTTTTTTCTGAATCTAAAGAAATGCCAAAGAAAGAAGAGCCTTTAAGTTCTGGATCTGCCCCATGAAGAATCGCTCGGGCTTGCAACTGTTGATAGTCTGGGACTCGGGTGGTATGAGTTGTTCCTGCGGTTAAGGGAGGATTTTGGTATAGACCCTCGCTTGGTATAGAATTAAAATCAGCACCCATTTGTGCAAGTAAATCGATTACGGCTAAACGATCTTTCAAGCTGGCAGAAACGTATGGGAACTGAGGATCTAAAGCTACATGTGCTGGAGAAAAATATTGCCTAAAGCCCCAAGCCTCAAATGCCGAATCATTGACATCAAGACCTTCCACTAACAAAAGTTTTTGAAGTAATGTAACGTCAGCAAAATTTACTGCCAGAGCCAGCGGGTTAGTTAGTTAGTTAGTTAGTTAGTTAGTTAGTTACTTCCTTTTCGTCACTAGCCAAATACATCATTTTGGTATCTATTTCACCCACTGTCTGAATGCTTTCTAAAGTTGCAATATTTATAAGTCGCTTAGCTGTCCAGAGTTTGCGTTCAGACTTATCTAATGCTTCTCCCATTTTCTGCATGAACGGCTTATATATGTTCACATGCCTTTTATCATCTACTTGTCCCACGTCCCGTAGACATTCACCATCTGTTGAAGCTCTCAACTCAAAAGCGCCAAACATCACACACACCAACACGGCAGACAAAGTCGTCCTAAATAATATATTCATGGTAACCTTCCTTATTTCAACTCTCAATCAATTCGAAAAATTTAGTACTGCCCATCTCGTAGCAACAGTATCCTATTTTGGCAAGAGAAATTTATGATATACAAACCTAAAAATCTTTAGAACGAACCTGCTTAGCCACTTGGTCAAGGACGCCATTTACAAAGGCAGGCTCTTTGTTTGAGTAAAAGGAATGGGTCACATCCAGGTACTCGGAAATAACCACTTTGATAGGCGCTTCATGATGGAATAGTAACTCGTATGCACCTGCCTGCAATATGGCCCTGAGCACCGGATCTAATCTGTTAAGAGGCCAATCGGCAGGCAATGCCGCCACAAGAATTTTATCCAATTTTTGCGCGTGTTTATGAGTCCCCGATGCCACCTGCATGAAAAGTTTAATTTCCATTTCCTCCAAAAGAGGGTTGTCTGGCGCCAACTCCAGAGGCTTTCTTTGAAACGAACGCATCACGTCCACAAGCTCTTCATGTGTCTGTGACACTTGATACAAAGCTTGGACAGCGGCCAAACGTGCGAGCGTTTTTTTTCTTATTTGAGGTTTCTTTTTATCTGTCATATTAAAATTAGATCTATCTATATCCAAATTAGATGTTAAGAAGCGTTGCGCTTAGACCGTTTTGCCGGTTTATCCGCCTCGTCGAGTGCACCAATAAACTTTTCAAAATCCTTCACTTCTTCAAAGTTACGATAAACCGAGGCAAACCGCACGTACGATACGGTATCCAAAGTTTCTAGAGACTCCATAACATGTTCACCGATCACTTGGGAAGGGATCTCTGACTCTCCCAAGCTTTCCAAGCGTCGCACCACGCTATTAATAATCCTTTCCAGCTTGTCTTGGTCCACTGGCCTCTTCTTTGTGGCCACATAGATAGAACGGGCCAACTTGTCGCGATCAAAGGAGACCTTTGCGCCGTTGCTCTTCAGAACAGTTAACTCACACAACTGAACGCGCTCAAAGGTTGTAAAGCGGGAATTGCAATCATTGCAGAATCTCCGCCGCCGGATGGATATCCCATCTTCCGTGGGGCGAGAATCTTTCACCTGTGTATCAATAAAACCACAAAAGGGACACTTCATTTTGAGGTTCCCCCCTTGCCTTGGAAATCATATATAGGATAAGCCCCACACAAAGCTTGTACTTCTTTTCGGATGGGAACAATCACGTCCTCTATTGCCTCAGGATTATCCTTGTACGCGTGAATGAGAGTCCCAATCCACTCACCAACTTGTCTAAATTCATCTTCACCAAATCCACGGGTTGTTCCGGCAGGTGTCCCCAAGCGAATGCCCGAGGTAATAGTGGGCGGCTGTTCATCCATTGGCACTGAATTTTTGTTACAGGTGAGAAAAGCGCGCTCTAAAATAGCCTCCGCATCTTTTCCGGTCACGCCTTTGTTATGGAGATCGACCAAGAGAAGATGTGTATCCGTTCCCCCGGAGACTAAGTTAAAGCCCTGCTGCAATAGTGACTCTGACAGGGCCTTGGCATTTTTAATAATCTGCTGAACATAAATCTTAAAGTTAGGCTGAAGTGCCTCTTTAAAGGCAACGGCTTTCGCCGCAATAATATGCATAAGCGGCCCTCCCTGGAGTCCCGGGAATACGGCCGAGTTAATTTTCTTACCAATTTCGTCATCAACGGAGAGAATCATTCCGCCCCGAGGGCCCCGCATGGTCTTATGGGTAGTCGTGGTTACCATATGAGCATAAGGCAATGGGTTTGGAGATACTCCCCCGGCAACAAGACCTGCAAAGTGAGCCATGTCTACCATAAGATAAGCGCCTACTTTATCGGCAACCTCTCGAAATTTTTTGAAATCAATATTGCGGGGATAGGCCGAACCTCCAGCAATGATAAGTTTGGGCTTTTCCTTGAGCGCCCTCTCTTCCAACTGAGCATAGTCTATACGACCCGTTGATTTCTCAAGGCCATAGGCAACAATGTTAAACCATTTTCCAGAAAGATTGACGCGAGATCCATGGGTTAAGTGACCTCCTGCATCCAGACTCATGCCTAAGATTGTATCTCCTGGTTTTAAGAAGGCTAAGAGAACAGCCTGGTTTGCCTGGGATCCAGAATGGGGTTGAACATTCACGTAGGAACAATTGAACAAAGCACGCGCGCGTTCAATGGCAAGAGATTCGGCGGCATCCACAAATTCACAGCCTCCGTAATACCGACGACCAGGGTAGCCTTCTGCATATTTATTGGTCAGCACAGATCCTTGTGCCTCCAAAACGGCCCGAGACACAATATTCTCAGACGCGATGAGCTCAATTTGATTCTGTTCCCGAGACAATTCTTTCTCTATGGCCGAAAAAATCTCTGGATCAAATTGGGAAAGTTCTTCATGAAACAAATCAAAATCCTTATTTTTACGAGGTCGTGCTGTAACACGCGACATAAAGTAATCCTTTCAAAAATATCTACTTACAAAATCGTTAACTTCTCGATACGGCTTTGGTGACGTTCTCCTTCAAATGGCGTTTCTAAAAATGTAGTAATACAATCTTTTGCAACTTCTTCTCCAATTATCCGGGCCCCCAACGTTAAAATATTGGCATCATTGTGGGAACGGCTTAATCTGGCTGCCGTACAACTCTGACACATGGCTGCCCGAATGCTTGCGTGGCGATTGGCAGCAATGCTCATCCCAATCCCAGTTCCGCACACCAATATGCCTCTTGTAACGGTACCATTCGTAATCAACTCAGATACTTTATGAGCATAGTCGGGGTAATCAACCGAGGTCGATCCATTTTTCGTCCCACAATCGGTCACAGAGTATCCATTTGCGATCAAATCCTTTAACAACTTTTCCTTTAGCTCAAATCCTGCATGATCCGAACCAATAGCAATCTTATGTCGCTCCATGGTCAAAAACTCCTATACCTATGAAAGTGGAAACTAGCAAATTAATAGCTTACTGAAAAGGCCTTGCGTAAATAAGTCCTCCATCGGACGACAGTTTATTTGGCCCCCTTTTAAGTCCATATTTTTCAAAGGGTCCAAAATTTCTTGTATATATATCCTTATAATTCCCAACAGAGTGCACCACTTTTTCAGCCCATTCGGGCTTAAGCCCAAGTTTGCTGCCTGCATGTCGAGCGTTTTTAAAAAACCGCCTCATTGAAAGGGACGGGTTTTGAGACACTTGCCTAAAATTTTGCTGGGACAACCCTTTTTGTTCCGCACGAATAAGGACGTTTAGAGTCCAGCTCACAATCTTTTCAAGCTCTGGATCCCCTTCTTGAAAGGAAGGCGCAAAAGGGGCATGAGTCAATAGTTCTGGCAACAAAACACTTTCACTTGCAAGTTTCTCGTCCAAACTTGCAATAAACGAGACTAAAACAGCACGGTTGAGTGTCAGCACATCGCAGGCTCCATTCAAATAATTGCGGGTCAAGTCATTCAACGAATTGCTCACGACTGCCTTATAAATATGATTCCTTCCCGCAAAAAAATCTTTTACGCGTTCCTTCATGCCAGGTTCATTTGGGATACAAACTTTTACTCCATCCAAAGCACTTGCCGCCCGAACACCTAAACTCTTTTTAGCCAGAAAACCCTGTCCATCGAATAAAATAGCAGGGGCAAAGGCAACATTGTGATCAACAGCAGCCGAAAAAGTGCTTCCTGTCACAGATGCTAAAAGATCCACCTCTCCATTTTCGAGGGTTTCGTATTGGGTATCTGGATCTACCTCCACAAACTGCACCCGCTCCTTGTCACCGAACAAAGAGGTTGCAACGGCGCGACATATATCAGCATCAAAACCTTTCCAACTCTTATCTTTACCGGTTTCGGCAAATCCTTTTGCTTTCAGACTTATGCCGCAGATTAAAGTGCCTCTTTTTTTTATATTATCCAGCAACTTTCCTGCTTCGGCACTAGAAGTATACCCTATGCAAAACACAGTCATGCACACTAGAGACTTAAAAATAATTTGATTCAGTTTCATTCTGATTTATCCATCATTTTTTTCTTAATATTGCCAATAGCCTTTGCCGGATTCAAGTTCTTAGGGCAGGCCTTTGTACAATTCATGATTGTATGACAACGGTAGAGTTTAAAAGCATCATCTAATGCTTCCAAACGCTCATTGGTATGGTCATCGCGTGAATCTTCAATCCATCGATTTGCCTGCAAAAGCGTCGCTGGACCCAAATAGCGATCTCCATTCCACCAATAGCTGGGACAACTGGTTGTGCAACAAAAGCATAGAATGCATTCCCAAAGCCCATCCAATTTAGCACGTTCCTCGGGAGTCTGTAGTCGTTCACGTTCCCCCGGTGCGGGCGTATCAGCTTTCAACCAAGGCTGGACCGAAGCGTACTGATCAACGGCTTGACTTAGATCAGGAACCAAATCCTTAACCACATGCATATGGGGTAACGGAAGCACCATAATATCTTTTTTGGAATCATCCATTTCTTTTGTACAGGCCAGAGTATTTGTGCCATCTATATTCATGGCACAACTGCCGCAAACCCCTTCCCGGCAAGAACGTCGAAACGTTAAGGAAGGATCAATCTCATCCTTAATTTTAAGGAGTGCATCTAGCACTTTGGTTCCGCAAGCATCCTTACTGATTTCAAAAACATCTAGGCGCGGATTTTCCTCTGTATCTGGGTCATATCGATACACATGAAGCCGCCAAATGTCTTTCTCGTGTGCCTCCTCGGCGCCCTTTAATTTGTGAATCTTTCCCGGTTTCACTTTTGAATTTTTCGGGAGTGTAAACTCAACCATTTAAAGCCTCTTTTTTCCCCGTTTAATAAACCCGCTTTTTTGGTGGAACAACATCAACGTCGTCAGTCAGTGTGTATAAATGAACCGGTCTATACTGTATTTTGACATCAAAATCACCTTTATGCCAGGCATAAGTATGTTTCATCCAATCCTTATCATCCCGGTCGGGATAATCATCACGGGCGTGGGCCCCTCGGCTTTCTGTGCGATTGAGAGCAGATGCAATTGTAACGATGGCTTGTTCCATCAAATTTTGAAGCTCTAAGCCTTCCACAAGATCCGTATTCCAAATGAGGGAATGGTCGCTTAACCCGATCTCTTTCAATTCTTGCTGGACATGTTGTAGCTTCTTTAGACCCTCTGCAAGATGTTCTTGGGTTCTAAAAACCCCACAATAATTCTGCATGACTGTTTGCATATCAATGCGAACCTCCCCGACATTTCGCTTTCCCTTTTGGTGGCGCAACTCGTCGAAGCGGGCCAAAACTTTGCCACTTATACTGTCTTTTAGGGGCTTATGGGTCATACCAGGCTTGATCAATTCCGCTGCTCTTTGGGCTGCTGATCGACCAAATACGACCAAGTCTAAGAGGGAATTTGTGCCCAAACGATTGGCACCATGTACTGAAACACAGGCCCCCTCTCCTATGGCCATTAAGCCCGGAACAACTCCTTCAGGATTATCCCCTTTTGGGCAAACAACCTCTGCATGATGATTAGTGGGAACACCGCCCATATTGTAGTGAACCGTTGGCACAACAGGAATTGGTTCTTTCGTTGCATCAACGCCTGCAAAAATTCTCGCTGTCTCCGTAATGCCCGGCAAGCGCTCATGAATCACTTTTGGATCCAAATGTTCCATATGGAGATAAACATGATCTTTTTTAGGCCCTACTCCGCGTCCTTCCTTAATTTCAATGGTAACCGCACGACTAACCACATCCCGCGAGGCCAAATCTTTCGCAGTGGGAGCATATTTTTCCATAAACTTCTCCCCTTTGGAATTTGTTAGGTAACCTCCCTCGCCCCGCGCCCCTTCAGACATTAAACAGCCTGCGCCATAAATGCCGGTCGGATGAAATTGTACGAACTCCATATCTTGAAGTGGCAAGCCTGCCCTTAAGGCCATGGCATTTCCATCTCCGGTACAGGTATGGGCAGAAGTACAAGAAAGAAAAGTCCGCCCATAGCCCCCAGTTGCTAAGACAACAATGTGGGCTCTAAATCGATGAATAGATCCATCTTCCAAGCACCAGGCTATCACGCCTCGACAAGTGCCATCATCATCCATCAAAAGGTCTAAGACAAAGTACTCGATAAAAAACTGGGTCTCATGCTTTAGACTTTGCTGATAAAGAGTATGGAGTATGGCATGCCCTGTCCTGTCAGCCGCAGCACACGCACGCTTTGCCATTTTCTTACCATAATCAATGGTGTGCCCCCCAAAGGCCCGTTGATAAATTTTGCCCTCCTCATTGCGAGAAAAGGGAACGCCATAGTGCTCCAACTCTACGACTGCAGGAATAGCATTTCGGCACATATACTCGATGGCATCTTGATCCCCTAGCCAATCGGATCCTTTAACCGTGTCATACATGTGAAAGCGCCAATTATCCTCACCCATATTCCCAAGGGAGGCACTGATACCTCCTTGGGCCGCGACTGTGTGACTTCGTGTTGGGAAAACCTTGCTGATGCACGCCGTGGAAAGTCCTGCAGCACTCATGCCTAAAGCCGCACGCAGTCCGGCGCCGCCAGCCCCTACTACAACCACATCAAACTCATGATCAACGATTTTGTATGCCTTACCTTCAGTCTTCTTCATTGCGTTAGTGCTATCCTTATAAGAGAAACTGCTGCTAGAACTAAAAGTCCCCACAAGCTAATTTTTACCATTAACAAGAGCCCCTTCTTTAAACGGGACCCATGGATATAATCCTCAATAATTTCCTGCAATCCCATTTGCGTATGGGCTACAGCTACGATCAAAAACAATAAAAGCCCGAGGGCAACCAAAGTAGTAGAGGACCAAGAGATAAAATCTTGATACGAGTCCTGCCCATGGAAAAAGAGGGAGACAAAGAACCAAAGGCTCAGAGGAATCAATACAAAAGCGGTTATTCTCTGCCACAGCCAGTGCTTTGACGCGGCAGGCCCTAGATTTCTAGTTATCTTCTTATTCATTCGAGGTACTGCTCCTTTCTTCGGGGATTATCCACCCCACTCTGGTAAGAACCAAACGACGCAAGTAAATACCACAGTCCCGAAAACAACAATCCATCCAGTCATGTAGACCGCTGAGAGCTCGAATCCCTTCCCCATGTCCCAACAAAGATGGCGAATGCCGTTTAAAAGATGATAGAAATAGGAAAGAGTCATGGCAAAAAGCAGCAGAATGCCAAGCCAAGATGTTAAAAAATATTGAACATACTGAAACGCCTCTTCGCCCATGGCTGCCCCCGCAAAAAGAACGACAACGCCCACAAGCCCTAAGGATATAAACATCCCTGTCATGCGATGCAAAATAGAAAGAACAGACGTCAACTGAGGCTTATAGATGAAAAGATGTGGCGAGAGGGGTCTGTTTGCAACTTTTTCTGGAGCCATCCTGTAAATCCCTTTTTTTGATATTAAACCCCAAATTCCTTTGAAATTCAAACACCAATTGCAAGAGACCACCAATATCTCGGGAAAACTTTAGATTGCTTATAAGCTCAGCTCTGCCCTTTTGGCTTTTGCGCAAAAATTGAACGTATATTTGTTCTTCCGTTCCAGGAGTTTTTAGAAAGATCGACAAAGTTGATCGCTGTGAATCCAATTGCTTCTAGTTGCTTACGTAATTCTGTTTCTGCTTGATCTTTTAGGTTGTCGCTTATTTCATTTTTTGATTGGGAAGCATACACTTTTGCTCGCTCTTCCATTTTGCAAGCGTTCTGATTTACTTCTAATTCCAATTCTTTTGTCCCATACAACATGGCACTAAATTCTGGATCTTTCATGATTCCAGCGATAAGTTCTTCTTGGGATTTACCGAAATATTTCTCCCCACTTTCCATGATGAGGGCATGCTTTTTTCGTTTTAAATCTTCTTTTAGCGTATTAACTTTTTCATTAAGCTCTTCCCCTCGTTTTCTGATTGCAGACAATTCTTCTTTACCCCTATATACCCCTTCGTACCAAAATGGATTAATCAGATTATCCGCCAAAGCAAAGGTGGAATTTATGGAACACGATGTTTGAAAATCTGCTTGAAACAGTCCCCCTGGCTGTAGGGTTGCAAAAGCATTTTTAAAACAATTTTCATGGGCTAGAACCCTTGGCGGAAGCATTTCCAAGTAAACCGCTTTAAATCTCGCCTTTAACAAAGGGGAAATAGCTGTTGTCCAGTCCGAGACAATCATAGGATTTATGGAAGCATCTTCTGCGAGGGTTATGGCATCGGAATGCGAATGCTTTCCCTCTTCATGACCCCCCTCTAAGTTTCTCCAGGCGTTAATATATTCTTGTTCACCTGGCGTAGTTTTATCATCCTCTTTCCAATTAAAAGGCTTTTTCCCACAGCCAACAACCAGCTTGTTGATTGATTTGTTCTCTTCTAAAATTGTGCTTAAATCAACTTCGCTCGTGGGCCCCGCACTGGCTTGACTCAAGTCAAAATAGGAAACAATGAGGAAAAGTAGGTAAAAGCCTTTAAATAATCGCATTGCTGCCTCCAAGAATAATTCAGTAAAAACACCCTAAAAAATATATTTAATTCCTATGGGGTAAGTTTATATAAATAAAATATATAAACGTCAAGAAAAAATACCGTTACCCCAGAGTGGGCTTAAATATTACATAAAAAGAATGACTTCGGGATCACTTCACAAAAATCTTTACACAAATCGATTTAAAACCAGAAAGAGAATTGATCTTTGAAATTAATATCTCTATATTCCCATGAAAATAACGTTTAGGTGCTTTTTGATGAAGAAATTTAAATCTCTCATTCCCGTTAATGAGAATAAGAAAAAGAAGAAGGGATTTTCTAGACGGTTTCCGCGCAAAGCAATCATAAGCTCAACGGAACATTTCATATTTCTAAAACGCTGGTTTAAGAACCCTCGCCAAATAGGAGCGATTGCCCCAAGCTCTAGAAAACTGGGTGCCTTAATCGGCCAGCATGCCTCGGTAGACGAACATAAGTACGTTGTTGAGTTGGGAGGCGGCACAGGAAAGCTAACTGAAGCTTTATTGAAAGCGGGCGTCCCTGCAGATAGGCTGTATGTTATTGAGTTGGACAAAAAACTGGTCGGCTATCTTAACAAAAGATTTCCACAGATTAATGTCGTGCATGGAAGTGCTTGTGACCTCCATGAAATCTTACCAAATGAGGTCACTGGAAACATATCGTGTATCGTTTCTGGTCTACCGATGCGGAATATGAAGAGCTCCATCAGGAATGCCATTGTGCAATCCAGTTTAAAGGTTATGGATCTAAACGGTAAGTTTTTACAGTATACTTATACGCCTATCTCACCCATTCCGGCCGAAAAATTTGGTCTAAAAAAACGGCGGGTCGGTAGGATTCTTGGAAACCTACCCCCCGCCGCCGTTTGGTGTTACGAACGTTTATAGAGTCGTTCGAATTACTTTACAGCACTGTCACGAACGACAAGCGTGCCTGCAATGTAGTCATGAAGAGCTTGCTTCCTTGGTGTGAAGGCGATCATCAAATATCCGAGCATAGCAATTGCACCAGATATAATTGACGCAAAGTAACGACCCGTTGCGCGTCCAAAGCTAATGCCCTCACCATCATAGCCTGTCACTTTCATACGAAGCGCCATCATTCCTGGACTTGATTGGAATTTAGAGCTTATGAAGCAGGAATAATACAACCAATGTGCCAGTATAGCGCACATAGTTGGAATCCATATTGCAGGGTCGGAGTAGACAACTGAAAGTGCCTGTCCGGATTTATATGCAGCGATGTGAATCCCTAGCGGCACACCCGTCACGATATGGATCAGTCCTGCAACTAAGTATAAAATCAATCCATCTACGATCGCGGCGACTGCTCGGCGCCAAAAACCTCCATAGATCATGCTCTTTATCCTTTCTGATTTTTTTCCTACCTATCTATGCAAAAAATGTCATACAAAACACTTTTCTTATTAATATTATTATATAAAGAGCAAATTGCAAAATTAGGTGAGTGAGTTAATTTTTGTTGTCTTTAAGAAGCGACAAACCAGACAAAAATACCAGGTCCTCCTGTTATTGGGGTTTAATAAGGAAAGATAAAAAGCCAAACTAATCTCAACAACA
>JABJFC010000053.1 GCA_018662925.1 Alphaproteobacteria bacterium
GCTTTTTATCTTTCCTTATTAAACCCCAATAACAGGAGGACCTGGTATTTTTGTCTGGTTTGTCGCTTCTTAAAGACAACAAAAATTAACTCACTCACCTAATTTTGCAATTTGCTCATAAGAGTATTTTATATTTCCAAGACCGATGTAGACTTGAGCTTTTAGGGGATCATCCTCATAATTCTTAAGAACGTCTAAGGCCTCTAAATACCAATTTTGCGGGGCCGTATGAAATTCATCACAGTATTTCAAATTTCCTAAACCAATGAGGGATTTGATAAAGGCCCTGGGATTTCCCTTCTTCAAATGATGATATACATGAAGAAAATATTTAATCTGAGATTCTTTACTCACACATCCAAGATTTGCAAATTCCACGAGTGTGAAACTCATAGGATTATATGGATCTTCTGCACATAGATTAAAAGAAAGTTCTATTTGGTCTGCAATTTTAAGGGCTTCTTTTCTATCTCCCCAATAGAATAAACGACTAGCTTTCCAAATTATATAGCGGGGCTGTTTATACATGTTTATTGCGGAATCAATATAAGAAAATGTATCTGATCTTTTATTTAGTCTGCTAGCAATTTTTGCCAAATTGAAAAAAGCAAAGGATTTTGAAATCGTGTCTATGTTTGGTTCATCTATAATATTCAAATAAATGGTTGTGGCACTTTCAATATCTACGTCATTTACAGTATGTCTCAGAATTTGAGCCTTTTAAAATTGTTTTTCTAAAATGTTATAATTTGGAATTACTGTTAGAATATCGGAAGTTGTTAGATCATTGTCTATTGGTTTTTCAGAATGTTCATCTTCCTCAGTTTGTACTCCTTCCGACGAATCTACGCGCTTTGTTTTCTTTTTGATAGGTGCTTTCTCGGTTACTGACGTGGATTGTTCTTCTTTGCCTTGCTCCCTGCCTGAGATTTCTTTTCTTTTGTGTGTTACGATGTAGGAGTCATTTTTTATATATGTATTTCGAGCAGAGTTCGGCGTCGTATCTATGAAAAAGTCATCATTCTTCATTCCCATTGCTTGATTTTCAATAGACACCAAGGAGAGAAAAAGACAACCTAAAATGCGGCATATTTTTAAATAATTTACTTTAAACATTAACCCACCATCATCATTAAATACAAAAATTATGTATAAAATTAAGTGGTGTCAACATCAATAATAAGTTTAATAGATCTGCCTTCTCTTTAGATCAAATTATGCTCTAGTGTTAGTAAGCTGGCTTGCTCTCAAATAAAGACAATGTGGGTGAATAAACAGATGAAGAGGAGTTAGAATCTTTCGACAATGAGAGTTAGCTGTTACAAACTCACAAGATTAGCTCTTTGATTTAATGGTGCGCTTAGCGTTTGAAATATTGCCACTCTGTCTCCGTAATTTGTGACAATAGGCTGCCTGCTCAAGGCATTTCTTGAAGTTCCTGTCATTTCTCTCCAATTGTGCCCTTGCCCCCAAGAGAAAATTTAGGTACATGACTGTATAAATATGAGTTTGAACATGTCAGGAAAAGGAATTCTTTAAAATGGCCATTGAAAGAACATTTTCAATTATTAAACCCGATGCAACGCGCCGTAATTTGACGGGAGCGATTAATGCACGCTTTGAAGAGGCAGGGTTAAGGATTGTGGCCCAACGTCGTCTTTGGTTGACCAAGGTCCAGGCAGAGGCCTTTTATGTGGTGCATGCCGAACGGGCCTTCTATGACGACTTGTGTACTTTTATGTCCTCGGGTCCCATAGTTGCACAGGTCCTTGAAGGAGAGGATGCAATCTTGAAAAATCGCGAAGTCATGGGGGCAACAAATCCTGCCAATGCGGATCCTGGAACGATTCGTTATGATTTTGCCGAATCCATTGAAGCCAATTCCGTCCATGGATCCGATGCGCCAGAAACAGCGGCTGAAGAGATTTCTTTTTTCTTTTCCAGTATGGACATTGTTGGGTAAAGAGCGATATTGTACTCGGGCGCCACTGGGGCGTATAAAGTCTAGAACAAATCACTTGCAGGGGTCCCTGTTTACGATGATCCATCTGAATATGACACAATTGGCTCTGAAAAAGCATATAGCCCTTTTCTTAGGGATTGCGTTTTTTCAGATTTGTCAGATGGGCATAGGTCCTTCGTGCCATGCTGCCCCAGACAAGCCTTTTGTTGTGAAAGGCCTCCAAGTTGATGTCAAAGACACGTCAGCGGTTGAAGCAAGAAAGAAGGCCCTCGCCATGGGTCAACGAAAGGCCTTCGTTGAGCTTTTAAATTTGATTGCGACTCCTGAAAATTCCAGTGCTTCTGGCGATCTGGACGCTTTAGGGAGCAAAATTGCGGCAACCTTTAGCGACGATCAAATAGCTGCCCATGTCCTTGATTTTGAGATAGTGGATGAGAAAAACTCAAAGACTCGCTACTTAGCAACTCTTACGTATCGTCTTAATAGAACTTCGATTGAAAAGTTAATTTCTGAGGCAAGCCATCGCATTGTAAAGGCGTCGAAGGAAGCTGTCCTCATTCTTCCCTTACTGGAAAAGCATGGGGAAATGCTTCTTTGGCAAGACGAAAATCAATGGAAACAAGCCTGGGATAAAAAGCACATGAGCTTTTCCCTTATACCGTTTACCTTGCCCCTTGGCGACCTGCAGGATGTGCAGGAGCTGACACCGTCTCAGGCTCTTGAAGGCAGCTTTGATAGTTTGGAAAAGATTGCGAAGAGATATGAGACTCCAGCTGGAGCGCTTGTTGTTTATGCTAAATACTTTGAAGAATTTTCCAAGGAAGAGGGCCTTATGGTTCCCCATATTACCATAGAATTTATGTATGGCCTGCCTTCCTCACAAGGCGCGCGTCAGGCCATAACCCTTTCTGGAGAGCCAGGTGGTTCGGTAGAGGAACTTTTAAACAAAGGGGTAGATACCGTTTTAGACACCCTGAACAGGGACTGGAAACGGGGAGAGCTTTTGCCCCACGATAAGAAAGTGTCTTTAACAGCCAATTGTAAGTTAAATTCGCCCAAGTCCTGGTTTGATATTAAAGAAAAGTTAGCATCTCTTCGCAGAGCAGGGTGTTTTCTGAGCTATGATGTTTTGACACTTTCAACGGAAAAGATACGCTTGCGCCTTCATCATCGGGGGTGTGAAAATTTGTTGAAACAGCAAGCAGAACTTGTAGGACTAAGATTGTCCTCCTTTGGAGCCGAGTGGTCTATAGAGGAATTGAATCATAAAGAGAGCTCAGCACCAGCAGATATGGCAACTCTCTCAGAGCCCGTCCAGATGTTCCAAGAAGCCAAGTCAGTCCAAAAACTCCAAGAAGCTAAGCCCGTCCAGAAACTCCAAGAAGCCAGGCCTATTCATGAGGTTCAGCACGTTGAGACATCGCAGACAATGGAAGTGTATCAACCAGAACCCATGAAGATTATTATCCGTCCTAGGGATGAGGATTTGATCCAAGAAAATCAAAATCTTACCCGGGAAGTCTCTTATTTGTTAGAAGAAGAGTAGGCCGTATGAATTTACCCAATCTCATAAGCATCGCCCGATTGTTAAGTGCTCCACTAATCGTTTGGCTTATTCTTGATGATAGAATGGTCATAGCCTTCTGGGTTTTTATAGCGGCAGGAGCCTCCGACGCCATTGATGGTTATATAGCACGCATTTTAAAAGCTCGGACCGAGCTGGGAACCTATTTGGATCCTTTGGCAGATAAAGCACTGCTTGTGGCGGTCTGTATTACCTTAGGCCAGAAAGCCTACTTAGAAAGCTGGATTGTGATTCTAGTGGTTTCAAGAGATGTGTTGATTATTGGGGGCGCGATGCTGATGTCCCTCATTGGAAAATCCATTAAAATGCAACCCATCACTATTAGCAAGCTGAATACCGTTTGCCAGATTATGCTTATATTGTTGGTCTTGGGATGCCATGGTTATGAACTTTGGGGCCTATTGCCCATAATTAGTGGATTAACCTGGGCTGTCGCCCTTACGACTCTGTTGTCAGGAGCCATGTATATTAAATTATCCTTAAGGCCCCAGAAACAGACGATTGAAAAGCGAGTTAATTGATGGAATTAGGGGGCCACATGTCATCTTCACAGCGTTTTTGGATTTGGGCGACCGTTGCTCTTTTGTTGGGGGCTGTGCTCTATATCTTGAAGGGAATATTGTTGCCATTTGTAGCTGGAATGCTTGTGGCTTATATACTTAATCCTGTCACGGGTCGTTTAGAGTCATGGCGTATCCCTAGAACTCTGGCCACTATTCTGATTATTTTGATTTTTTTCTCGGCGATTGCAGCCATATTTTTCTTTGCTTTTCCCTATATACAGGCAGAAGTCATCAATTTAGCGATCAGGATACCTGGTTATGGCGTCACACTTCACAAATCGCTAATGGATTATTTCGATGGATTTTCGGGACAGTTATCTCCCACTGATTGGGAGACCATTAAATTGGAAGCCAGCAAATATATGGGGGATATTTTTTCCTGGTTTGGTAAGTTTTTGGCTGATCTTCTGACAGGTGGACTCGCCCTAGCAAACCTCATTGCCCTCGTCATTATCACGCCAATCGTTTCTTTTTATCTTTTACGGGATTGGAATCGTCTCGTTAAGAAGGTTCAGAGCTGGTTTCCAGTAGCACACCAAAAAGTGATTTCCACTCTCTTTGAAGATATGGATCGGGCTTTGGGTGGTTTTGCTAGAGGCCAAGCCCTTGTTTGCCTAACTCTAGCTACTTTTTATGGTTTTGGACTTTGGTTCCTTGGATTGGACTCTGGTGCTGTAATCGGGGTTTTAACCGGTATTTTTGCCTTTGTACCTTACCTGGGAGTTTTGACAGGATTTATTATTTCTCTTCTGATGTCTTTTGCTCAGTTTGGTGATTGGGCACCTATCCTCATGGTTATGGGATTATTTGGCGTAGGGCAGGTTCTAGAGGGGAATTTTCTGACACCAAATCTCGTGGGTGAGCGCGTAGGTTTGCATCCTGTTTGGATCATCTTTGCAATCTTGAGCGGGGCCACTATCGGAGGGCTTTTAGGCGTTCTGATAGCCATGCCAATTGCTGCCATTATAGGTGTTCTTGTTCGATTCGGAATGTCACAGTATATGGCCAGCCCTCTCTATAAGCATTTGGCACGAAAAGCCCCTGCGGCGAAGAAAAAAACTTCATGATCCCAAAACCACAGCTTTTGTTAGGAACAGAAGACATACCTTCTTTTGCTCCAGAAGATTTTATTGTGGGGGAGTGTAACCGGGACGCCTTTTTGTTTATTCATCAATGGCCTCAGTGGCCATCATGTGGCCTTGTTCTTCATGGGCCTAGTGGATCGGGGAAAACACATTTGGCCCAAATATTTGCAGCCAGAAGTAAGGCGATTTCTTTGGATTTTTCAACCATTGAGAAGGGAGACTACCCTGAAACGAAGGGTGGCCACTTTGTCATCGAGGATGTAAATCCTCAAACAATATCCCAAGAACCTTTTTTGCATTTTTATAATTCCCTGCAGGGGGAGGGTGGAACCATGCTGATCACAGCACAGACGCCACCCAGTAAATGGAATATTTCTCTTGCCGACTTGGATTCGCGTCTTCGGGCCTTACCTGCCCTTTCTTTGGGGCTTCCAGAGGACCAAGTTCTAAAGGGAGTTTTGCTAAAGCGTTTTTCGGACTTTCAGGTTCGTGTAGGAATCGATATAATAAACTACATAACAGTGAGAATTGATCGTTCATTTGCGGTGGCACAAGAGGTGGTTCGGAAGATCAACATCTGTGCGTTGGAACGGCGGAGGAACGTTACATTGCCATTGGTTCGAGAAGTATTGGAAGAGTTTACCAATCAAGAACAGTAGCCAAGGCAAGTAGGGGAGATAATGACGATGCTCTATTTACGTGTGCTTTTAGGGATGCTTTGCTTAACATGCTTTTCCATGGAAAGTAGGTCTGCTGGCCCTGTTAGTGTGTCCTTGCCAGACTTTGTGAGTTGCATTGTTGATAATTGTTCTCAATGTGCAAAGAGTGACAGTCCTGATTGTCTTACTTGTGGAGAGGGGAATGGATGCTATAAATTTATCCCTATGCCTGTTGGTGCAGCGCAAGAAATAGAAGCAGATGCAGATCTTGCAGCCCGAAAAGCCCGCATAGAAGCGGGATTAAAGCTCATTCAAGAAGCCTTGCCAAAAGCAACAACAGAGAAAAAGCCTGAGGCTGCTTCAACGGAAGCAACATCTGCAGCGGAAGCCGCTGTGACAGCTCCTACCAAAAAGGTCTCTGATACTGCGCCGGCTAAGGAAAAAAGCACAGACTCTCCTAAAGAGGATAAATCCAAAGAGGACAAATCAAAAGAAAGTGGGAACAAAGGATTATTGGAGAAAATAAAAAACCTACTTCATAAGAAATAGTATGGAACTTCGTTGATCCAGAGTGCTTCTATCTTTTAGAGGATAAGAGAATGACGGTGACGTATAAGGATGTTGAAAGAGCAGCATTGTTGCTCAAAGGAGTTGCGGTTGATACGCCCGTGGCGGAGGCTGCCTTTTTCTCTAAGAAGTTTGGGAATAGCGTTTTTTTGAAGCTGGAAAATCTCCAAGTAACAGGTTCTTTCAAGGCGCGTGGCACCTATATCAAGCTTTGCTCATTGTCTTCCAAGGAGAAAGAGAAGGGTGTGATTGCCATGTCAGCGGGGAATCATGCACAAGGGGTAGCACACCACGCTCAAAGTCTAGGAATTAACTCGCTTATTATTATGCCGGAAGGAACGCCGCTTATTAAGGTGGAACAAACCCTTCAATATGGAGCAGAGGTGCTTTTAAAGGGAAACACCTTTGTAGAGTCAAGCAAGATTGCCGAGGAAATGGCCCATAAAACAGGCAGAGCGCTCATTCATCCTTATGATGATCCTAAAGTAATTGCTGGGAATGGCACTATTGGATTGGAAATGTTGCAACAATGCCCTGATTTAGATGTGTTGATTGTGCCAGTAGGAGGGGGTGGCCTTATGGCTGGCATTTCAATTGTGGCACGTACTGTCAACCCAAAGATTGAACTCATCGGCGTAGAATCTGAAGTATTTCCAAGCATGCACAATAAATTATATTCTCATAATGCTCCTGTGGGTTTGAAAACAACTTTGGCTGAGGGTATTGCCATTAAGGTGCCGGGTGAATTGACACAAGACATCCTTACGGAGCAGGGGGTGGAGATTCGTGTCGTCAAAGAGTCTCTTATTGAAGAAGCCATAGATCAATTTCTGACCCATGAACACATTGTGGTAGAAGGGGCAGCAGCAGCTCCGTTAGCCCTCTTGTTAAACGATCCAGAGCCCTTTAGGGGTAAACGGGTCGGGCTGGTTATCAGTGGTGGGAACATTGATGCGCGGGTCTTGGCGTCAATCCTAATGAGAGGATTAGTTCGGAAGGGAACACTCATTCGTATTTTGGTCGAAATTAAGGATAATCCTGGAGTGTTGGCAAAAGTCTCTCATATCATAGGTCTTCATGGGGCTAATATCATCAAAGTAGAACATCAGCGGATTTTTCAAGCGGCCTCAGCAAAAGCTGCTGAATTGGAATTTATGCTGGAAACGCAAAATAGAACCCATGCCCAAAAGATTATTGCGGCCTTAAATGATGGAGAGTTTCCCACACGACTTGTAGAGGAGGATGTGGGGTAGTTTTGCGACGACTTTTGGGAAAGTCGAACTCTGTTCGTAAGTGCTCGACTGTTTCTTGGCAGAAGTTGTTATTTTTCAACAAAAAGGAGATGTAAGAGATGCCTGTTCTTCATGCGGGTAACCGTGTCGGCTATGTGTACATAGTTACGTTGGGCATGAATAAGGGCAAGGAAATAGTTGAACAGGATCACCCTGGCATTCTCAATATCCACTTTGCCCCCGGAATAGGCGTACTCAATTAAAATATTGAAGCTGGATAAGGCCGAACTAAGATGTTCTCTAAAGTGAGACACATAATTTGTTACTTTATCTCCCAACAGTGATGCTTCTTCATCTGAGATCATGGTAGTGGGGTCTCGGGTCATGCTTTGGGCATAAAGGCGCATTTCTTCAATATAGACAGCAAGGGTACTATTTTTTTCTTTTAAGAATTTAAAATAATCCAGGAAGGTGATGATCTTTTTTTCCGTCAGCTCTTTCATTAGGTGAGCTTCGTATTTCTTATTGATTGCTGCAACTTTCAAGCAATCTTCTTTTTGAGAATTTTTGTAAAGTGCGGAACTTTCCTTTTCCCAGTCAGTGCCAATTTTCTGGATATGGATCAAGCTGTTATGGGGACTGATTATGTGCTCATTCCAAAAACCCACATAGGCATCGATACGGCGTGCAACATTTCGACGCTTGAAGGCCAGCGACAGCATCACTTTGCCATAAATACCGGCAAAGCTGACAAGAACACCTGTTAAGACCGTATAAAAATAGGGAAACTGTGAAATTTCCATGGGTCGTTAGTCCCTTTTTTTATGCCTCCGATACGTTTGATTATACATAAGTTTTCAGGAAAAGAGAATCGTTGAGGAAAATGGGCGTTGTTTCTTGGCTGTAGCGACCTATAGAAAAGACTTTCCTGGATTCCGCGATCATCCGTCTTCGCTTCTGCCTTCGCTGCGCTATGGCGGACAGGCCGCTACGACGTGACAAGTCTAAATTCCTAATGGCCGGGAAGACGGCAGTAAAGAGTATGTTCCTGTATCAACTTAGTCATGGATCCCGCGATGCCAACTCACTCTAGGACTCACCGGCTTAAGACGCCGGTTCATCCAGAGTTCCTAGGCTCCGGGAAGACGGCATTGGGAAGGATGTAGCCAAAAACCGTCAGAGTTCCTAGGCTCCGGGAAGACGGCAATAGGGAAGGATGTAGCCAAAAACCGTCTTCCCGGCCATTAGGAATTCTAGGAGTGCGTTAAGCACGACCTAGAACTACTTATGAGCGCGGGATCCAGTTTTGCCCCTTCTCTCTGGCACACATCTTTCTGGGTTCCGCGATCATAAAAAATTCTAGGCTTGCCAAGAATTCCTAATGTCCGGAATGACAAGCTTGGCCAAAACTTATATTCCCTCCTTTCCATTTTAGAGAGCGCCGTATATAAAAAACGTAGAATAAAGCACGGAGATATATACCTAGTGACTCAAGCAATCCCTTCGACCACATGCCATTTTCCAAATGAGTATGCCCAGACCTCAACAAAAAAGGTCGGTGCTCTTATTGTGAACTTAGGGACACCGGATGCTCCTGATTTTTGGTCAATCCGTCGTTATCTGAAAGAGTTTCTCTCTGATCGTCGTGTAGTGGATGTACCGGTCCTTTTGTGGAAAGTGATTTTGAATCTGCTTATTTTAACGTTTCGGCCCTCTAAGGTGGCCAAGCTTTATAAATCCATATGGCGGCAAGATACCAATGAATCGCCCTTACGGTATTATACGCGGGAACAAGGAGAGAAACTGGCAGCAGCTTATGAAGATGTCCCAAATTTTCAGGTGGCATGGGCTATGCGCTACGGGAACCCGAGCATCGAAAGCCAAATCAAAAAGCTTCAGGCCGATGGATGCCAGCGTTTAGTCGTTGTTCCACTCTATCCCCAATATTCGGCCACCACCACGGCCAGCGTTAACGACCAAGTCTTTCGCTGTCTCATGAAGATGCGTTGGCAGCCTACGGTAAGGATTGCGGATCCTTACCATGATCATCCCAGCTACATTGACGCTTTGGCCAATAGCATTACCCGGCATCTGAGATCACTGGATTGGCAGCCCGAGAAAATCTTGGCGTCCTTTCATGGCCTTCCCAAGGCATATTTCCAAAAGGGAGACCCCTATTCCTGTTTTTGCCAAAAGACAGTGCGTTTGTTGCAGCAAGCTTTACAAGAGGGGGTTCCTCCTGTTGAGATTACGTTTCAATCGCGCATGGGCCCCCGTGAATGGTTAAGGCCCTATACCGATGAGACCATTCAAAAATTGGCCCAAGATGGTATAAAAAGACTTGCGGTCATCACGCCTGGGTTTGCTTCCGATTGTCTAGAAACCTTGGAAGAGATCCAAATCCGCGGCCGTGATCTCTTTTTAGAAAATGGAGGAATCCATTTTACGCAGATTCCGTGTTTAAACGATGGTCCTGACGCCATAAAATTGTTAAAAGATATCGTGGATCAAACATCACTGAGATGGAATGAGTAAAAGTTGCTATGTTGAATTCTATTATTTTAAATGAGTGTCTTGGCCCTCTCATAACAGGGTGTTGTACCGGGGGCAGTCTTATCGTTGCCATTGGGGCTCAAAATGCTTTTGTTTTGAGTCAGGGGTTGAAGCGTCAGTTTGTTTTTGTGGTGGCCCTTTTGTGCGCCCTAATTGACGCCTTGCTTATTTCTGCAGGGGTGGCTGGATTCGGATGCTTGGTCCAGCAAAGTCCCTATGTGGTGATCATTGCGACATGGGGCGGCGCCATTTTCCTCTTCTTTTATGGGCTGAGGTCTTTTTTATCGGCGGCCAAACACAACGCACTTACCGTGGACGAGGCCCAATCAGTGGGAACCTTATCAGGCGTTATTTTTACGTTGTTGGCTTTAAGCTTTCTAAATCCCCACGTTTATTTGGATACCGTTGTGCTGATTGGAAGCATTGCCACCCAATATTCAGATATGGGTCGTGTTGCCTTTGCAACTGGAGCTATTATTTCTTCCTTTGTTTGGTTTTTCAGCCTTGCCTATGGATCTGTTTTTCTCCGGCCTCTGTTCCAAAAGCCCATTGCCTGGCAAATCTTGGATACTCTTATCGGCATCACCATGTGGGCAATTGCTGGTGTGTTGATTTGGAATATGTATTTTTCCTAGGATAATATGACTCTCTTAAATTTCTTTAAACTGTAGAGGCAAATAATTGCCTCGTTGACATTATCCGCCCATTTCCCATAGGGTGCCCTTACTTAATCACCAGGGGTGCTAGCTAATCTGGCTGGCTGAAAGGGCAGGTGCCTAACCCTCAATACCTGATCTGGATAATACCTGCGGAGGAAGTGTGATGACACATAAGGCACAGACGAAAGCTATTCCCAATCCTAAACCCGATTCAAGTATAGTTTCCAAAGGAGACGGGGGCCTTGAAATTGAATCAGAGCCTGAATATACCAATATTCACCGGCCCCTCCATGGGACTAGGTTGGTTCCGCCATATTGTCGAAAATCTACGGCCGCGGCCCTTATAGGAAATATTCTAGAGCACTATGATAGTGCTTTGTATGGATTTCTGGCCCCAATTCTAGCGCCTCTTTTCTTTCCATCAGATGACCTTATTATCTCTCTGATGTTGGCCTATGCTCTTTTGCCTCTAGGCATTATTTCTCGTATAGGAGGATCTCTAATATTTGGAAGAATGGGTGACAAACAGGGGCGAAAAAGGGCTCTATCTCTTTCTATCTTTGGAATGGCCATTATCACGGGAAGTATGGGGCTTTTACCAACATATGACACCGTTGGTATGTGGGCACCCGCAGGACTTGCCTTGTGCCGCATTTTGCAGGGGCTTTTTGCTTCGGGAGAATCCCTGGGTGGGGCTCAGTTTTTGTTAGAACATCACGGGGAAGCTAAGAAGGGCCTTCTGAGTAGCCTCTATAGCGCTTCAACTATTTTAGGGATATTGGGGGCCTCAGCAGCAGTGGTATTGCTCACCTATTTCTCTCTAAATTGGCGTTATCTTTATGGCGTTGGGTTTATGACAGGTTTTGCAGGCATTTTTTTACGTCTCCAATCTAAAGAATCACCTGAGTTTTTGGCTTCTCAAGCTGTCCTTTCCCTTGAATCGCTCCCAACTAGCGTCCAACTTTATTGGAGAGAAATTTTTTGTCTCATCGTTGTTTCCGGATACTCGTATATTACATATGCTCTCTCCTTTCAGTTTATTAATGGCTTCGTGCCACTCGTCACGTCTATTACCCTGTCAGAGCTTATGGTGATGAATACGCTGCTTCTCGTTGGCGACATGTTTCTATTGCCTGTTTTCGGTTTTCTGGCAGATCGATATTCACATCATAAATTAATGATATCTTCCCTCCTTGTAAGCCTGATCATCGCGGTTCCGCTCTTTTCAAATTTGGAGGGGGCTTCTTTGTGGCACATAATTGCCTTACGGACAGGGATTGTCTTTATGGGAGTCTGGTTTAGTGCCCCCTTTCATGCCTGGGCAAAAGAGCTCTTTCCAGTGCGGTGTCGGTACACACTCATTTCTCTGGGATACTCTATTGGGACGCCGCTCATTGGGAGCTCCACATCAGTGATTTGTCTCTGGATGTGGCACGAAACCCATTTGACCCAAGTTCCAGGGCTGTATTGGTTCTTTTGGTCAGTTATATGTTTGGTCGCTTTGAATTGGATTAGAGCCCATCAAAAATCACTGACAAATCCTACTGGGTAAAGGTGCTGAGGTAGGCTGGGTTGCATGCTTTTTCGAATTTTGCAAAAACTCTACAATTCCAAATCGCCTGCTTTGCAGGGTTTGAAATAGGCTTCTACGTCTTTATCTGAAACGCCCTCAAGGTTTCGGGGTTTCCAAACGGGGCGTTTATCTTTGTCCACAAGCGCTGCCCGAACGCCTTCGAAAAAGTCGTGGCCCTCCATGAAATGCTGACTGAGGCGGTATTCCATCTCAAAACATTGGGCGAGGGTTAAGGTTGCTCCACGGCGCATCTCCTCGAAAGTTACACGGAGACTTGTGGGGGATTTTGTTCGAAGCTCGTTCATGGTGTCTGTTGCCCATTGAGAATTTTGGTACTCAAGAATTTCATAGATAGCCAAAGTATCCTTTTGAGCAAACACGCGATCAATCAGGCTCTGGTTTGGTTGTATAAATGATTGACCAATAGGAGGTGTGGCCACCCACTCAATAAGCTCGGCAATAGTTTGGCGACTGTTTTGCGACAGGTCTGCTTTTGCCAGGGCTTCTAGCAGGGTCGGAATTTGATTAGAAGGGACAAAATGAGTGGCCAGATTGGTATATATGGCATCCCTATCGCCGATAACTTTGCTGGTCATGGCCAAATAGAAGCCAACTTTCCCAGAGGGCAAATGGGTCAAAAAGTAAGAGGCTCCCACATCGGGAAAGAATCCAATGGCCGTTTCAGGCATGGCCATGCGGACTTTTTCAGTTACGATTCGGTGAGAGCCATGAATGGAAATGCCCATACCTCCGCCCATGACAATACCGTCTAAAATGGCAATATAGGGTTTAGGGTAGGTCGCAATCAAATGGTTCAGCGTGTACTCTTGGCGGAACACTTGTTGCATAAGGCTTTGCGGAGGGGCATTGGGGATGTCTTCATAGTAACTCATTTTAGCGTCATAGACAGCTTTCACATCTCCCCCAGCGCAGAAAGCCTTGTCACCAGCTCCTTGGATGACAACCGCATGAACATCTGGATTGGGTTCCCATTCACGTAACAGTTGGTAAATGGTTTGGAACATTTCCATGGAGAGGGCATTCAGAGCCTGGGGGCGGTTTAGGGTTATCCAGCCGATATTGTTTTCTACCTTTGAGAGGATAGGTGGCTGATTCTCAGACATTAGTTCCGCCCCAATAGGTGGCGCGCAATAATAAGACGCATGATTTCGTTGGTGCCTTCCAGGATTTGATGGACGCGCAAGTCTCTGACGATACGCTCTATGTTGTATTCCTTAATATAGCCGTACCCGCCAAACAGTTGAAGCGCTTCATTGGCAACACGAAAGCCCACATCGGTGGCAAATCTTTTCGCCATGGCACATTGGAGGGGCGCATTGTGTTCCTGCTTTGAGAGAGCGATGCCGCCTTTGTAAACCATAAGCCGAGCGGCTTCCAATTCAGTCGCCATATCGGAAAACATGAACTGAAGTCCTTGGAACTCACTTAAATGTTTCCCAAATTGGACTCGCTCTGCCATGTGTTCTTGGGCTGCATTTAAAGCACTTTGTGCCCCGCCCAGAGAGCAGGCTGCGATGTTAAGACGTCCACCATTCAGGCCCTCCATGGCGATCTTGAATCCATCCCCTTCGGATCCCAACAGATTTTGGATTGGAACATGACAGTTATCGAATTGCACCATGGTAGTGGGTTGGCTGTTCCATCCCATTTTTTTCTCTTTTTTGCCAAAGCTGAGGCCTTTGGTGCCGTTTTCCACAATTAAGCATGAAATTCCCTTGGGGCCATCCTCGCCCGTACGGACCATGCACAAATAAACATCACTTTCTCCACCACCAGAAATAAAAGCCTTAGAGCCGTTCAGGACATAATGGTCGCCATCCTTAACGGCCTTAGTCTTTAATGAGGCGGCATCGGAACCTGATCCGGGCTCGGTCAGGCAATAGCTGGAAAAGTGATCCATATTAATGAGTTTGGGGAGCCATTTTTTGCGCTGATCTTCGTTTCCATAGTGATCCATCATCCAGCACACCATATTGTGGATGGATAGATAGGCTGCTGTGGAGACGCATCCCTGGGACAGAGACTCGAAAATCAAAATGGCATCTAGCCGAGAGAGATCGCATCCCCCGATGTCGTCTTTTACATAAATTCCGGAAAATCCGAGGGCCGCAGCTTTTTTAAGGGTTGGCTTTGGAAAATGACATTTTTCATCCCATTCCTGGGCATGGGGCGCCAGCTCATTCTGGGCAAATTCCAAGGCAAGTCGTTGGATGGATTGTTGATCTTCAGTAAGTGAAAAATCCAAAGTTGCCTCTCCATTGTCTTTTCTTTATTACTTTAATGATACAAGAGCGAGGTGCGGTGTCAATGGCGTTATGCAAAGCGTTTGGCAGTCCTGAGCATCTCCTGAATATGGATAAGTACATTTTCCAATACAAAAAAGAGGAGCTATGCTTTATAAGTCGCTTTAGATAAATAAATCAAAGGGGAATTCCCGTGCCAAAAACCACCACAATTCTTGGTCAATATCCAGAGACGCGTTTGCGTCGTAATCGGCGGGATGATTGGTCTCGACGTATGGTTCGAGAAACAATCCTTTCAGTTGACGATCTCATCTGGCCCATTTTTATACGGGAAGATGGGACCGAGGGAGAGGTGCCATCCATGCCTGGGGCGAGAAGGTTAACTGTAACGGAAGTGGTTGAGGCAGCTAGAGAGGCAGAGAATATTGGAATTCCTGCAATTGCGCTATTTCCCTATACAAATCCCGACAAAAAATGTGCAGAAGGAAAAGAGGCTCTTAACTCTGATAACCTGATTTGCCAAGCCATCCGAGCCATTAAGAAGGCGTGTCCATCATTGGGCGTTATTGCAGATGTGGCCCTAGACCCTTATACAAGCCATGGTCATGACGGAGTCTTAAGGGGGTATCATGTGGCCAATGATGAAAGCGTCGAAATTCTGTGTCAGCAAGCGTTAGTGCAAGCCGAAGCGGGTGTTGATATCATTTCGCCATCGGATATGATGGATGGCCGGATAGGGGCTTTGCGCAAGGCTCTCGATGGCAAAGGCTTTGAACATGTACGGCTCATGTCCTATGCCGCCAAGTATGCTTCGGGTTTTTATGGCCCTTTTCGGGATGCGGTTGGATCCAAAGGAAACTTGGCCGGGGCCAGTAAGGCGACATATCAAATGGATCCGGGGAATACGGATGAAGCCTTACGGGAAGTGGCATTGGATATTCAGGAAGGAGCAGACATGGTGATTGTCAAGCCAGGTCTTCCTTATTTGGACATCGTGAGGCGTGTGAAGGATTCCTTTAATGTTCCAATATTTGCCTATCAGATCAGTGGAGAATACGCCATGATCAAGGCAGCGGCTCAAAATGGTTGGCTTGATCATGACCGTGTTATGCTTGAGACGCTCCTGGCTTTTAAGCGCGCAGGTTGCAGCGGCATATGGACTTACTTTGCTTTAGAAGCGGCAAAAATATTGACAGCAGATTAGGGATGTCACTTGTTTATATGCTGGATCCGGATCCGTCTTCGCTGTGCTACAACGTGACAAGTCTGTCACTTCTTTCCACCTAAGACGAGATTAGCATAGCTCTGATTTTCGATTTTGCACTCATTCTTCCTGGATCCCAGATATTAATTCGCTCTACAACTCATCGGATTAAGAGGCCGATTCGTAGATAGCTCGTAAATAATGGAGAGCCACTCCAGAATTTACGAGATTTCACTTATCAGAGAGCCCTGAATTTTATTCAGTGACGCCAATCTATTCCCCTCATTACAGTTAATTAGCATGTAAAAATAACGATTTATTATTTAACAAGCCGCCTTTTGGTTTACCTGCATACATTTTTATTGTATTAAATTTTTTCAATTATTTTTTTAACAACTACGAGAGCCCGAGATTATGAAGAAGTTTGGTTTTACGTTACTATTGAGTTTAATTTCCATACAGAATGTAAGTGCAGTGCATCAAGGGGAAGGATCTACCGGTGAAGTCCCTACTGATGAAGCCCCACAGTCTAGTAGAAGTTTTTCTGTTACTTTGCCTCAGGCTAGTGAACTGATATTTTCTCGCGAGGAAATTATTGGAAATGTAAACAGAATTATACGTGGAATTGAAGAAGAAGATACTTCAAATTACTTTTGCATAGAGGCTGATTTTGAAGCTAGTACGGGGTTCGGATTCGCTGGTAATGTAAACAGGCCTACTAGCCTGGTTAACATGAGTCCTAATCTATTTAGAGCGTCTACTGATGGAAATTATGTACTAGATTTAGAAACACTTTGGAGCCGAGCTATACTTACTCACGTAAAAGCTCATAAGCTTACTTTAACTGCAACAAACCTTACTTTAGGTGAAGCAGGGGAGGACCTCCACGTCGACTTTCCCATAGGTCATTCAGCTACTATTGATTTAACGTACCGCATCATCCGTGAAGATGATGATGGAAATGAGGTGCAATTTACATTACCACTACGTTCACGCTCTAGACTAAACTCTAGACACTCTGTAGATGGAGTAACTCATTATAATAAGATTGTACTTGCCGATGGTAGCCGTTTTGTAAAAGTAGCTTCACCTGAGCAAGTTAAACTTTTCAATGGAAGTGGTGATGAAATTTTTTCAACTAATAGTGATGCTACATCGGTCAACTATGATGTTTCAGGAGTACAGGGTCCTATGAAAATTGAGTTCACAGATCTTAGCGAGTAATGCAACTATCTCTATCAATGCAAAAAAGCCCCTGATATCAGGGGCTTTTTTTGTATTAGCGGACAAACTATCAATGACAAACTAAACCTGATCCATGGTGAAATGGATTACTAAACAAGATTCTCTTTGTTTCTTAAATAAAGCTGCTTATAGAGTTTTATCAGATAAAGATCGCTTTGAAGTGTATCGAGTTCCCAGTATTGGCATTCCTCGATTTTGATATCGAGTTCTGAGATTTCTTGATCAAAAACCTCCACAGGATGCACTCTATCTGAAGGTTTTAAAGTTTCTAAAACATCACTTTTCGAGGGGAATATGGGATGTTCAGGTAAACCGTCCTGTAACAATTCAAGATCATCTATTCTCGAAATCAATACCATAAAGGAGTATTTGTACGATTCAGGAACGTGCTCTACAAATCCCTGGAGCGATTCTCTTTGAAACTGTTTACGAAGAACAAAGGGGTAGAGACGCTGTTGAAGGGCTTTTTTGTTCTCTGCTTCTGATAGGCTTTCTGGATCGATCAATGGGGGAATCCGTGCGTTAGGGCATTCTGGAAAGAAGAAGCTGAAAAAGAGGTGACTAGCCCGCATATTGCATGAGAAGGTAAACCCAAGCTCCAATTTTGTTCCAACTCCAATAATTGTCATTCATCACAGTTAAAACACACAAATTAGGAATCTTTTTTATTGAGATAAGAGTTCGGACGCAAAAAAACATGCAACGCCAACAAAAAACTGGAATTTCCGACAGGTTTATTCCTGAGAATCAAAATTGATCCTCTGTGGAAGGGTGTATCAATTGCAATCCCAGTAGAGCTACGAAGAGTTTAATCGGGCAGCAACTGTTTGGAAGAGCGATTTAAAAGGATAAGCACTGGAAAGAAGGAACTGGATCCGGCGTGTATTATTCAGAATAACCGCACCTACTTTAAGAAGTTTCAAGCGAATAGTATTGGCTTGAGCCTTCGCGAGTTCAGTTCCCTGAAGTGTGAGATGTCGAAGTCTCTCCATAAGAATATATGCCAGGGAAGAGAGAAGAAGCCTCAGCTGGTTTGGCCACCAGTTGTGACAAGACGTACGGTCAGAAAATAGATCCAATTGTGTTTCCTTGATTCGGTTTTCCATATTGCCTCGTGCGCAATATACGTCTTCGTAAAGCTGTTGAGGATCTCCGGATAGATTGCTGACAACAAAGCGGGGATTTGAGCCAAAGGAATTGTACTCTGCCTTGCCTATGATTCTACGTTCATGTTTCCACGTTTTAGCAGCGTAGGAGAACTGGGTAAAAATACGTTGTTTCTCTTGAGTTTCTTCATAAGTCCTTTCTGCCAAGTCCATGCTGTCACTTAAATTCTTCTCAAGGATTTTATTCCGAGGGATACCAATGATGTACTTAACATTATGGGCATCACATCAGTTCAACATCTTTTGGCGGCAAAACCCACTGTCTGCTCGGAAGATGATTTGGACGTTGGGCCACACTTGCCTAAAACGTTTAACGAGAAGAGACAAAATAGCCCAGGCGTGTTTGGCTCCATCTTGATTTGAAGGTCGCAAGTAACTGATGAGAGTTTGCTCGCCACAAAACACGTGCAGGGGGAGGAAGCAGTAAGAATCATAGTATCCATGGAAAAACTTTCCGACCTGATTCCCATGAACAAGATCGTTAGTCGCATCAAAATCCAGAATCAATTCTTTGGGAGATTTTTTGAAGGAAGCAATGAATTGCTCAACAATACATTTGTTTATATCAACCGCCAGTTGACGGTTGGCAGCGTTCTCCAGTCGACAAAGAGTTGAAGCACTTGCCAAAGGAGTATCTCTATTTACAGCAGTTTGAATAGCTTTATCCATTCTCAACTGATCGTGGTCATTAAGATCTTCATACCCCAAAGCAATACCGTATACTCTTTGACGGATAAGATCTTGAATGCTGTGCTGGATTTTGGAAGGCTCTCGTTCGTCATTAAAGGCTTTGGCCACTGCCGTAGTGAGACCTATTCTTTGATCAACCTGGCGTAGTAGTAGAACACCTCCATCGCTGGTTACGTGACCACCTTTAAAATTAAGTTCCACTTTTTTACTTTTACAGCTTGGAAATTGGAGGGTGTTGGATGTACAATTTGCCATTGGGAGATCTCCTTTTTGTTATTTGCGTAACTTATTGTATTATATACAATATAAGGAGTTCTTCCAACTCTTTTTAGACTTTCTCATGAAATATTCGGGCTAGTCGGCGTTTCTGAATTTTGATCTTCGTCGTGGTAAAGATGGCCTTTATCGTGGGTGTAAACCATGAGGGCGTCGGTATCATGAAACACGGGTTCGAAAAGGAGAGCTCCGGGCTTAAAGGAGATAAGCGGCACTTTTTCCTCCCGATTTTTTAACGAGGGATAGGTATAGTCTTTGGGAATGGAGACTTTTTTATCGAGCATTGGATCAAGGAAAGCTTTTAGACAGTTAAATAGATCGCCCAGTGATTCTTTGCTTCTATGTTGCTCAAAGACAAAAGGCGTAACACGAGCAACAGCTTGACTATATTCGGGAACAATGCCAACGAAACCAGCGAGCTGTCCCTCATTCTTCGTAAAGATTGAATAGAGGCCAAAGCCCTGCATTTCGCTCATCATTTCACGGACATCTCTTGCCCGATTTCCATAGGATTCCAGTGTGTCTTCAAGAATAAAGCCAAAGGTGCTCGAGAGAGAGTCAAAGTTATGTTCCAAACGAATGTGATCTTCTAACAGGTCTTCTTTAGCAATAGGGGCAATCAAGAAAGAGTTGCTTGTAAGGAGGCTTCTGTAGGTTTGTTGGCAGCGGCTCTCTAAATCTTCCATAAGTGAATCTGTTGGACTGGCGAGTCCCATTGGCACGCAACATAAAACAGAAAGTAAAAAAGCCAGAACACAACGCATTAAAAATAGATCCATAAAAATAAAGAATACAGTGTTTTCTAGTACGTTATGGTTTGATTTTCAATGGAGATAGATAGGATTTCATATATCATTTTTCGCTTCCACAACTTTTGGGATACGAAAAAAGCTTATGCCCCCTGGTCAAGTTTCTCGTTACCATTTATATTAATAAGAAAATAGGGAGGATTAGCCTTATGGCGTCACCACTTAAAGCAAATATCATTTTTTTTGGCCTCATTTGTTTGGTTTCGTGTGCGCCATCGTCACAGCAAGATTCTTATGTAATCTCCCGAGCCAGTGTGGAAGCCTCGGTTTTTACAACTTCAGTTCCGGGAGATGCGGATGATCCCGCCATTTGGATTGATCGAGAAAATCCTGAGAAGAGTTTGATTATTGCCGATGACAAGGAAGTAAATGGCGCTTTATATGCTTGGGATCTCTCGGGTGCAGAAGTCTATAAGACTGAGACTTTAAATCGTCCTACCAATGTAGATGTGCGTTATGACATTGATGTGAATGGGCAAAAGGAAGATATCGTGGCTTGTGCTATCCGGGGGACCAATGAAATTAAGGTCTTCAAAATGGATCCTAAAAATAAAGTTTTGGTGGATATAACGGCACCTGGAGGGATCTCAACGGGTTTCCCAGTGGATACGTACGGCTTTACCCTGTACAAGCGTTCTTCTGACGGTACCTTGTTTGGCTTTGTAAGTTCAAAGAACAAAGATCATATTCATCAGATCCGATTGCATGGCGATGGTAATGGGCGAGTCGCAGGTGAGTTTGTTCGCCAGTTTGGTGAGCCTGACATGGTTCGCTATGTGGAAGGAATGGTTGCCGATGATGAAAAAGATTTCCTCTATGCTGCTGATGAACGGCGGGGTATCTTAAAATACAAAGCCGATCCGGCTCTCTATGAGCATAAGGTCAAGAATGTTTTTGCGACCAAAGATGGGATTCATAGAGATCGTGAGGGTATTGCTCTCTATAAATGTCCCAATGGAGACGGCTATTTCCTTTTATCTGATCAGGCTGGAGATTCTCTTAAGGTTTATGAGCGTCAGGGAAAAAACAAATTTATTGGAACGCTTATGACAAAGGGATCAACAGAAACTGATGGGATCGAAGTTACCTCTCATTCATTGGGATCAAAGTTTCCTGAAGGCATCATTGTTGCCCATAACGATGGCAACAAAAACTTTGTCATTTATGATTGGCGGGATGTTCGCAAGGCATTGAACCTAAAGCGATGCAAATGACTTTAAAGGCCCTTTAGACAGGCAGATTTTAAAGCAACGTGTTTGATGAGAGTAGGGATAGATACCGCTGTTTACAGGGCTTCCGATACGGCAGCTCCAAGGTGAGGCACCTTCCGTCTTTTAGCCAACAGAATCTGATTTTGCCTTTCTTGTGCACGAGCGCGTTGGGCTGCGGATCTTTCATGGATGCAGTGGGGGCAGGAAACACCGGGCTTATAATCGGGGGACTTCATTTCTTCCTCAGAAACAGGATGCCTGCATCCAAAGCATTGCGCGTAGTCTCCTTCTTTAAGCTTATGGGTCACAGAGACGCGTCCATCAAAGACAAAACAGTCTCCTTCCCAGAGACTTTCTTCTTCGGGAATATCTTCGATATATTTAAGAATACCACCCTTTAAATGGTACACCTCTTCAAAGCCCTGTTGGAGCATGTAAGAAGTCGCTTTTTCACAGCGAATGCCGCCTGTGCAAAATGTGGCTACTCTTTTATGCTTTTTGGGATCGAGATTTTTCTCCACATAGTCTGGGAATTCTCGGAAATTAACAGTGTGTGGGTTTTTAGCTCCTTTAAAGGTGCCGATGTCCATTTCATACTCATTACGTGTATCTAATACGAGAACCTCCGGGTCTTGAATCAACGCATTCCAATCTTCGGGGGCCACATAGGTGCCGACCACTTTATTTGGATTTGCTTCGGGGCGTCCCAGGGTCACAATTTCCTTTTTGAGGCGGATTTTAAGGCGATAGAAGGGCATTTCACTTGCCGCTGATTCTTTGTACTCTAGGTTGTGAAAATCTGGATTGTCCTCAAAAAATTGTCTTAAGGCATTGATCCCGGTTCGGGTGCCGGCTACGGTCCCGTTAATGCCCTCATGGGCCAAGAGAATAGTTCCCATGATGCCATTTTTTTTGCAACATTCTCTTAGTGGTGCCTGTAATGCCTTGAAGTTTGGTAAATCTACGAATTTATAAAGAGCGGCAACGACAAAGGAGGTCATGATTCATTCCTAGTTTGTGAGGTCTTTTTCTCAAAATGTTCCAAGCTGGCTTGAAAGTAATCATATCCCGTAAATAGGGTTAATAGGGCAGCACTCCATAGAGTAAGCAACCCAATGAACGTAAAAGGAAAGAAAGGATCACCGGCTTCTCCTACGAGAAGAGAAATTATGGCACACATTTGAATGGCTGTTTTCCATTTGGCAAGTTGGCTGACGGGGACACTTACTTTAAGTTCGGCAAGGAACTCTCTTAGACCGGACACCAAAATCTCCCGGCACAGGATGATAACGGTTGGCAAAAGAGAAATGCCCCCCAGCTGGCCAGTTCCCACTAACATCAACAAGGCTGTTGCTATTAACAGTTTGTCGGCTATTGGATCTAAAAAGCGTCCAAAATTGGAGATTTGTTTCCGGCTACGAGCAAAGTAGCCATCTAAAAAATCGGTGATGCAAGCTAAAATAAAGATGGTTGCCAATGTCCAATTGGCAAAAGGGCGCTCAATATAAAACAGAGCGACAAAGAAAGGAATAACGAGGATCCTGGAAAGGGTCAGAATGTTTGGAAGCGTAAGGTGCATGAATTTCCTTTCCTGCGAGGCTCTAAACACATTCAACATTTTCATTGTACGTAACCTACCCTATGAAGGATGGAAATGGAAATAGATTTTTTCAGCAAGGCCTTTGTGAATGCCGGGAGCAGCTTGAAGATCTTTTAGCCCAGCGCGGGCCACGTCTTGGGCTGATCCAAAATGGCGGAGTAGATCTCGTTTTCGTTTGGCTCCAATGCCTGGAATATCATCTATGATTGATTTTCGGATCGCTTTGATTCTGCCGGCTCGATGAGTTCCGATGGCGAATCGGTGGGCTTCGTCACGGATGCGTTGGAGAAAGTGGAGGAGGGGGGTATTTGGCGGCAATTGAAAGGGCGTTTTTCCGGGAAGGTGAAAAGTTTCTCGACCGGCATTGCGTTCCGGGCCTTTGGCAATGGCGGCGAGAGCCACATCGGATAAACCTAAATCAGCAAAAACGCTCTGCACAACGCTCAGATGTCCAGCCCCACCATCAATAAGGACCAAGTCAGGCCAGTCACCGTTTCCCTTGTCATGTTCCAGTTGGCCTCTCTTAAAGCGGCGCGTTAGGACTTCGCGCATCATGCTATAGTCATCACCTTTGGCAAAGTCTTCCTTGAATTTAAATTTCCGATAGGCCTTTTTGCAAAACCCCTCCCGATCTATGACAATCATGGCCCCATAAGCCTGTGCCCCTTGGATGTGGCTGTTGTCATAGACTTCAATCCGTTTGGGAACACGATCCAGTTCAAATTGCTTTGCCAAGTCCTTTAAATGCTTATGCTGCGTTGCATTTTCTGAAAGATGTCGCAAAAGGGCCTCTTGAGCATTCTTAATGGCCGATTGAATGAGCGTAACCTTGGTGCCTCGGGATGGTTTTGTCAGTTCAATGGATTTTTCGGCCTTTTGGCTAAGGGCTTCTACGAGGAGGGGTTTATCTGTGGGGACGTGGCTTACACATATGTGCTTTGGAATTTCATTGGCGGCATAAAATTGTGCAAGAAAAGACCCCAGCACATCTTCCAGGGAGAGGCCTTCTGTATGGCGAGGAAAATAGGCTCGATTTCCATAGTTTGAGCCATTGCGATAAAAGAATATTTGGATGCAGATGCTTCCCTCGGTGGCATAGGCCGCCACAATATCTGCGTCTCGGAGATTTGGGATATGGATAGTTTGGTGCGTTTGGAGACGCGTGAGGGCCTTGATCCTGTCCCGAATAGCGGCCGCTTTTTCATAGGCTTGATCTTTGCTGGCACTGTGCATTTTTCGGCTCAGATTTTCCTGAATCTGACGGCTCTTCCCACTCAGAAAGCTGCTTGTTTCCTCTACCAGATGGGCGTATTCCGACTCCTTAATCTTACCGACACATGGCGCACTGCAGCGTTTAATATGATACAAAAGGCACGGACGGGTTCGGTTCGAGAAAATACTGTCGCTACAACTACGCAGAAGAAAGGCTTTTTGGAGGCTAATAAGGGCATCGTTAACAGCAGTTACACTGGCAAAAGGCCCAAAGTTTATGGCATCTTTTTTTCGGGCCCCACGATAACGGGAGATTTGGGGAAAAGGATGGTCCTTAGAAATACGAATATAAGGAAAGGACTTATCGTCCCGCAACAGCACATTGTAACGGGTCTTGAATTTCTTGATGAGGTTGGCTTCCAGCAAAAGGGCTTCAGCTTCTGTGTGGGTCGTAATGATTTCCAGGCTGCGGGTTTCTCCGACCATGCGCTGAATGCGATTTGGTAGTTTCATCCAATGGGTATAGCTGGTCACGCGTTTCTTGAGATTTTTGGCTTTGCCCACATAGAGAACTTCTTGACGTTCACTCAGCATACGATACACCCCCGGAGAGCCAGGGACGGTCTTCAAGGCTTTCTTGAGGGCTTGGATGCCTTTTTGAAGGGAAGTCGGAACGTTGCTAGTCATAATAAAAGTAAATGCAACAAATACGGCAAGGTTGCAACTATTATAAGCCTGTGGATAACTTTGTGGATAAGTGGAAGTAGCCGGTTGAGCCTACAAACTCCCAGTTATACACTTGATATACACCACAAAAATGGAACTTGAAGCACACCCAGGAATTTGGATAGCTTCTTCTTCGATGACGAACTTCTAGCACGTCATTTTTCATTTGAAAAGACCAATTGTGGATAATTTTTAAATTTATTTTGAAAGGGTGAAATTACTTGTTTACAACACAAGTAGAAATCACATGGCGGTGGCTTGCAATCCAGTTATAGACGGGTCTTCCCACAAGGCGACTTAGAACGGGGATATAAAAAAGAGGGGCGAGCCATATAAGGCCTGGAATACGGACAACCATATATCGGTAAGCATCAAATCCAGGGATTGCTTGTCCTTTTCCAGTTACCACATATAAGGCCTTATCCACCTTCTCGCTTTCAACCACTGGCGACGGATTGGTCCTGTAATCGCGAATTGTGATTTGTTTCAGACCATCAAACGCTAGCAAGGATGCCATGGACCGGACGCAAAAGGCACACTGGCCATCATAGATGACTTCCATTTCGTCCATCCAAGACTTCCATTTTTGTCCCATTGTAGCTAACCATTCTCGACGGAAGAATGAGAGATGACCTAATATCATAACAGCTGAGAATAGAATCAGGTCCAGCATAACCGCAATCCCAATATGCACAAGGACAATCTCGGCTAAGAAGAAGGGACGTGTCCTTCTCCCCCATATTAGGAAGGTGTACCCTAACTGCAGGAAGATTGTACCATAAGTTAAGATGTTTATGATCCAATAAGAACTTGCTAGCCACTCTAGGGGGAGCCTTTTGAATTCATTACCGTTCAATGCATACCAGAGAGCATCTCCATTAATCCAATCACTTCCATCTAATTTATAAATCGCAGCGAAAAATAGACAGATAACCATTTGAAGTTGGATTAGGCGTTTGCAAGCATATCCCCATGGGATCTTTTTAACGGGAAGAACAGCACTAAGATCTTTTCTTTTCAGCTGGTTTAGTTTTCTATAACGGTCAAGACTCAAAACTTGACCAATTGGTGCAAGAACAAGTGGTATAAGAATTCCAAGAATTATAAAGTCTACACCATAGACTATTGCTGGATTCCTATGAAAATAATATAAGTGGAAAAAAAGCACAAACCATTTTACCCATCGTGTTAGAAGCCCCAATGTGAAAGCGGCACATGCAAAAAGAAAAATAATATAGCTAACGAACAAAAGCTGAGGGTCTTTGATAAAGCTTAAAACAGAATGAATGTAGATAGAGTCATGGTAAGTTTCTAGGATATTTACCGAGACCCAGCCTGAATCTGTATACAAGAAATCAAAGTCTAGAATAAGGAAGCCGTAATTGCATAGAAGCACGAGGCCGATTCCTATTCGAAGAAAATCTAAAACGAGTGTATCAGTCTCTCTAAACCAAATATTGTTCCACGCTTTTATTGTATGAGTAAAGAGTTCTTGGAAAAATTTTCTCATGCTACTATTCCCGTTCACACTTTATAGGATCAAATTGATTTAGTTCCATGGAATCCACGGGGCGAACACCATCTATGTACGCATGCCTATCCATCTGGTCTTCGTGGTACCCATACTCAAATATGATTGAAGATGGAGACAAATTCGAGTGTTTTCGACATAGGTACTGGGCTCCACCATATGAGAAAACATCAGAGCCTTCTACAAAATTTCTGTAGAGGCCAAACATTCTATGGTAATTTGGATGGGATGGATTGAGAGAGTTGATGAGGGGAAAATAGTGTGGGTTTCCATCTTCATCTATGACGACGTACTTAGTTGTAATACCAGCTCCCACCTTTGGGGCGAAGAAACCCCAGTTAAAACTTAAACCAAAAGTGTAAGTGTAATTCTCAAGAGTAGGATAAATACTGCTTCTCAGATATGAATCTGGCATGGGCGAAATAATCATTATGAAAGAATGCCATAACAAAAACAGTGACCCCACAAAGTACCAAAAGCGCTGTTTTTTTGGAATTTGTGGACACAACCGACCCGATTTATTTGACATTAAACTTTCCCAGTATTCGAGTTATTATTTTTCCTAATTATTATACGGATTATGAGTATGGGTCAAGGGAGTATCAGGCGTTGATGAAGGATTTCAATACAATAAAATTGCTTTCTGGTCTGAAAAAAGGGAGGGGATTTTTTGGGAGCAGCGGGAATGACAGCTTATCTTTCCGAACAGGTGTAGCAACGGCTCCGTGTAGCTTCAGCCTTTCTTTAGCACTATAGATCAGTTAAAGCCGTCCCATAATACGACAGATCAATTAAAGGTGCTCAACAGCAGTATAAATCAGTTAAAGCCATCCCATTGATTTTTTGTATTACCCAAAATCCGCGATAGGAAGTTACATTTCTCCTTCAAGTTCAAGGGGACGCAGTTTTTTCGATCGAGCGCGAGTTTTTTTAGGTGTTAAATTTTTAAATCAGCAATAATTGACC
>JABJFC010000054.1 GCA_018662925.1 Alphaproteobacteria bacterium
ATTTTTCTTTACTGCGATCCAAATATCCAACGGCTCAACGAATTCATCTGATTTTAGATCGAGGATCCTACAACACAAGTGCTGAAACAAAAAAAGCCGCAAGGGAAAAGGGCATTGTTTTGCATTATTTACCGCCTTATAGCCCCAATTTGAATCCAATCGAACGATTATGGAAAATTATGAACGAACAATGCAGAAACAACCGATTCTTTACTTCTGCAAAAGAATTTCGAAGATCAATCTTGGACTTTTTTGAAATCACTTGGCCAAAAATTGCCCATCATATGGTGGATCGAATTAATGACAATTTTCAATTACTGAAATCGGCACTTTGATTCGTTTTGGGTATATGTCTAAAACATTTATTACTTTTGCATTTAGTTTGTTCCTTATTGTGTTTTGTAGCACTGTTTGTCCCAGAGCTTCTTCAACACCAGTTGCATATACAGACCTTGATAGCCTTGGGGGAGAACCTCATCGTTTGAGAGAGCGGCTGGAAGCACAGCTGACTAGTATGAGTTTTGAGACTCTGGAATCTGCTATTGAACGTGTCAAAAAAATCAGAGCGGCGCGGACAGAACTCTTAGGGTCATAACGCCCTCGCGTTGCGAGCTCATGAAACACGGGCCCAAGGTACTTTCGTACCTTGCCATACAATACTTTTCTCCTGTTTTTAGGCACAAAAATTATATGATATTTGCAGTCCCACTTTGAATGGCTTAAACTTTCGTACGGTGATGTTGTCATTTGATATTCTCCTTGTTGACCATCAAGCCAACTTGAATATATCTCTTTCAACATCATCACTAAATATTTAAGGCCAAGCCTTTATAGTCTCACTAGTCAAACTAGTGGCTTACCTCTCTTTCAGTTAAGAGACTCTCACGATCATTTTCCAAACATTCAGTAGCCTCGGAACGTCTCTTCATAAACCCTTATAATTTTGTTGAAGGTTTTTTCTGCCGTTTTCTTATCTTCTGCTGTCCATATATCATCCTGCATGCAAAGCTTGCATTGCTGATGGCTGTACTGATTTCGGCATTTTGTTCAGAATATTTTTGCTTTACGCACCCAACACCTCTGGTCATTTGTTTCCCCACAAAACTGATGTAAGGCTTTCCAAAAACCAAGTGCTCCATCTCCTATACTCCCAAATCAGGACCAACAGATCGCCCTCGTTCCTCCAAATCTATTAGCACTTCCTCTAAAACCAGTATGCAAGGCTATTAGCTCTTTATTGCCTGTTTCGTCCACTCCCATTATAGATCTGTCGCAGATGTTGAGGTGAGGAATAACATGGTTTAGTTTCGGGAAGTAATTAAGTGAGATGCCATGCCTAAAATCTGTTCAGAATTATTGAACCACTATTTCAAATGTATTAAAAAAAATTAGGTCATCCTACAACCAATGGTTTTACACTTGCCCTAATTCTTTCATCCGCAACCTTCCGAGCTTCCTCTAAGTCATAATCGTCTTGAAGCCCTATCCAAAAGTACTCTGTTGTTCCAAAATATAAGGCTAGTCTCAAAGGTGTATCTGCTGTTATTGAACGCTTCTGTGATACAATCTCATTGATACGTCGAGCCGATACCCCCGTATCATTTGCTGCTTTCGTTTGTAAAACTCTCATTGATTTCAAAAATTCTTCTCGAAGAACTTCTCCTGATTGTATATGACATATGTTGCTTAAATCCACCATCCTCTTTTCTCCTTACCTTAGTTCTAGTCAAATATGTGAACCTGATATGCGCCCTCATCTTGCCAAATAAAACATCTAGGCCACTGTTGATTAACTCACTTCCTATATTGACCGGAATCTAGTATGAACTTGCAACTCGTGTCTGTCAGATAAAAATCCTTACACGCTAGGCCTACTAGACACGAATTGAAAGTTGGATTCATGTGTAAATCTAAAAAATTTGATACAGAATGAACACTTTTAGTTTATCAGTTGACGCACTTGCAAAATTCAAATAACTTGGCAATTTTTTTGGGTTTTTATTCCAAAAAAAAGCCGAAAACTCCCAGTAGAACCCGCTTCCCCTCTTTAATGAAAATCCATAATAAAACAAAAAAAAACAAAGAAAGCGAGTTCCAATGAAGTCGAGACTACTCTAGTGTTGGAATACAATACAAGCAACTCTTTATTCCAAAAAAATCCGTGATTGAATGTTAGAGTTGAGTAGCTTCTCCTTCTCCAACAATTTTCTCAATTTTTTCTTCAAACAAAGAAGTAGCTTGCCATAAAGGTTCATCCGCTAAGTGAGCATACCTTTGGGGTCCGTCAAGTTAATGGGTTTATCGTTTTCCCGTTCATCCATAATTTAGGCACTGAGATACATTAGAGACACTTCGTTCCAGATGGACACTAAAAGCGTTTCGCTGTTTAGGCGTATTTTGTGAATATATCCCTCATCAACGGAAAAGATATTACGTAATTTTCCCATAAGAAATAAAGTTCTCTGCGTTCCTTGAGGAGACTTGAAGTTGGTCAAATCTTGTTTGAAGACTGAGTAGAAAAGACTCCTATGATAAAAAAAGATAAGTCACTACTTACAGCCGTAAAGTTTGCATACAAATCTTTCCACAAGTAAAATTCTATTTCATAATTTTCTATGTTTAATATAACGTGCAGTCCCTCCCACTTGATGACTTTTTATTTTTTCATCTTCAACCTTCAAATTTACGTAAATTCTGCTTATAGAAGGATTCACCATAAAGCGACCTTGTTCGATTTCAAAGAAACTCTTTTTTAAGTTATATTTATCATATAAATAACAACCTAATGAAGCGGCAGCTGTCCCTGATGCAGACTCCTCGTCAATACCGTATAGTGGAGCAAACATTCTTGCTTCAGCATCAACGTCATTTCTACCTAACGCAAATACGTAAAAAGCAATAAGGCCTAGTCTATCACTAATCTCTTTTATAATAGGCAAATTTGGCTTAATTTTTTGAAGTATCGCTGGACTTTTGACACCAATAATTAAAAATTGATTGCCTGTACTTACGATCTCAGGCTGAGGGTTTGTAATAAATTCTTGAGAGGGAATTTGTAAAGCTTGACTTAATTCATCTAAAGAGACACTGCCAAATATATTTTTATATGTGGGAGCATGTTGTTCCATAAAGGTCCTATCGCCTTTAATAAATATCTTTCGTGTGCCATCAATTGTTTCTTTTGTGAATGTAGACCTTTTTTCTGCACCACTTTGAATTAAGTAATTAAAGGCTGCGATCGTGGCATGACCACAATGAGGAATTTGTTTAACGGGTGTAAAAAATTGGAGTCTATAATCATTTTTTGGATTTTCAGGTTTGGAAACAAAGACGGTCAGTCTTGCTAATTTTAGATCTCCAACTTGCTTTGCGATGGTTTGCATTTTCTCTTTTGAGAGTCTATCAGCATTTAGAACAATTGCTGCAGGATTTCCACCTTGATCACGATTGGAAAAGGCATTCACAATATGCACGACTTGATCTAAATTACTGCTGGAAACATGAAGGGAAGAAAAACTAAATAAGAGAAAGAACATCATAAGTTTTAAAAAACGCATGGGGACCCCATTTCTTTAGCTGCATTTGAAATTAAGTTCTTGAAAATGTAACAAGTATTTTCACTATGATCAAGTGGTTGACTATTTTGTCCCTATAGACAAGACGACCTCACTCGTTATTTTTGGTAGTGGGTCGAAAAGTAAGAAGAAATAGTTCAGAAATAAAATTCACTTCATGCAAAGAAAGAATTTCAAAATAATAAGACTAGGCCCTCTCACTCAAAAGTTATGAAAGCAATCTCCGATTCACCGCGCAAGCTACACTACCCCACATCTTTTGAAAAAATAACGAGTAGTGTAATTTGGCTGTATATAGGTGAATTCAAAATAGACTACATTATTTACAGATTATAGAAATTCAAGTTACTCGCAGTGAAGTCTTTCTGTACTCCTCAGAAACCCTACAATTCTCAGACTCAAGTACACAAAAATCGTTAATTTCAGTAACTCTTGGAATTCTGCAGCCACTCATCTTTAGTAATAACGTAGCGGTTAACCGTCACACCCCCGAACCGCACATCACCAGATACAAAAGAAAGACCCGATTTTTTTAGAGTTTTTTGTGAGGCAATATTTTTGGAATGAGTCTCCCCAATAATTTTTTCAAGCGATAAGTCTTTAAATCCATATTTAATTAAGGCCTGACCAACTTCACTAGCAAAGCCTTGGCCCCAAAAGCTCCTAGAAATAATAAATCCAACTTCAATGTCAGAAACTTCATCTTCAGGGTTCACATAAGATAAATTCCCAGCACCAATAAAAGTATTTGTCGGTTTAAGATATGCAGAAAAATACCCCAAACCTCCTCTAGAGTAATGCATAATCAACTTCTTAATTTCGTCGGATGCGTCTGGATAAAAATTAGCAGGAAAAGGCACCGTCAAGTTAATATGGATTTGTGTTATGTTGGAATTTTAATATGAAGGTAAACACCATGTCCTTATTATTAGTGCCTCGATGTCACCGTTTTCCAGTTTCCATTATCAGTCATGCCGCATGGCTTTACCACAGATTCAATCACAGCTACCGTGACATTCAAGAGCAGATGGCTTTTCGTGGGATCATTGTGAGTCATGAAACAATTCGTTCTTGGTGTCTCAAGTTTTAAAGACACTTCCACGATGTTATTATTACTCCGGCTAGCAAACAGTTAGCTTTCTAAATTAGAATTTCCTTGAGAGATGCTAGTTTCGTCACAAACATTCGACAACTGTTTTACTTCCGGAGTAATAAGAAGCGAGAGAGAATGCCAAGTGATACATGGCATCTTGATGAGATGACTCTTAAAATCAATGGGAAACCCTTCATCTTATGGCGTGCTGTTGATTCACAAGGATATGAGCTCGATGTCTTTCTTCAGAAACGTCACAATGAGAAATCTGCTATTCGTTTCTTAAGCCGTTTGCTAGATAGCTATCCTGAACCAGGCCTCATTATAACAGATAAGTTAAGAAGTTACATAAAGCCTATACGTTCTATGTGTCCTAAGACAGAACATCGATCTCATAAAGGCTTGAACAATCGTGTTGAAAATGCCCATCAACCAACACGTCGCAAGGAGAAGTCTTTGATCAAGTTCAAATCTCCTCAAGGAGCACATAGAAGCATATCTCTCATGGGAAAATTACGTAATATTTTTTCCGTTGATGTGGGGAGGTATTCACAAAGTGCACATAAACAGCGAAACGCTTTTAGTGTCCATCTGGAACGAAGCCGCTTTAATGTCTCTCCATGCCTAAATTATGGATGAATGGGTAAACCTGTAAACTAAGCTCATTAACTTGACGGTGCCCTTGATGGAGCAAAGAAACAAATTTTTCAAATGCTACCTATGCGCTACCTGGCTCGTTTTTTGATTTCTAGAGCACTCTGAAAAAACCCTTCCCCACCCTGGTGCCGGTTGAGAGACTCGAACTCCCGACCTACTGATTACAAATCAGCCGCTCTACCAACTGAGCTAAACCGGCACGAAAGGTTTTCCGGAAAACTATTACCCTATTTTAAAGAGAGAGCCAATACCCTATTTTAGGACTGTCCTCGTGAAGTCGCATCAAAGTTTTTAAAACAACGTATATGCATGTTCAGAAGGCAATAAAATGCTCTAAAGTCCTAAGAGTTGTCCTATTTATGTTTACGTGTTGAAAATCGGGAGGGTTTGAAGGGATCAGTGACATCTGTGATCCAGCTGTCTATACTCTGAATTATGGAAAATAAGAGACACTCCCCCCCTGAATCAAAAGGTAAGCACACTAATGACCATACTAGTGGCCATACTAATAACCACACTAATGACCATAGTGGCGACCATACTCTGGAAAACTTTCTAGAGATGATGGCAGCGGAACGGGGCGTATCTGCCAACACAATCGAAGCCTATCGCCGCGATCTTGAGAAGCTGGAGATGTATATCTCCCAGAATCATGAAACATCCCTGAGACAAGCAACCCCACAGCAGTTGAAAGACTACTTCACCTTCCAGTCCCAGGAAGGCATGACGGCAAAAAGCAGTGCCAGACATCTCTCCTCTTTCCGCCAGTACTTTAAGTTCCTGCTGGTAGAGAATAAACGAGCCGATGACCCAACAACATATCTGGATGCCCCTAAGCAAGGCCGTCGCTTGCCAAAAGTTTTAGATGAAAAAGAGGTAATAGCACTGTTAGAGGCCATTTCACGTGATAAAGAGGAAGATCAGCGTCGGCTCGTGGCCCTTATGGAGATTCTATACGCGTCCGGCCTGCGCGTTTCCGAACTAGTCTCCCTCCCCCTCTCTGCCATAAGCCGGGATGGCCAGTATCTGACCGTCACGGGCAAAGGTAACAAGGAAAGGATTTTGCCTTTAACCAATCATTCCATGGATGCCATCAAAGCCTATCTGGAAGTTAGAGGAGCCTATATCAACAAAAGCGCTAAATCCGGTGAAAAAAGTGCCAAATACCTCTTTCCATCCCGCGGCAAACAAGGGCATCTTACCCGACAACGCTTTGGCCAACTTTTAAAACAAGTTGCCATAGAAGCCAATCTTGATCCTAAGCGCATCTCTCCCCACGTTCTTCGGCACGCTTTCGCCACACATTTATTAGACAACGGCGCCGATCTTATTTCAGTTCAAAACCTCTTGGGACATTCTGACGTCAGCACCACTCAAATATATACCCATGTAATGACTCATAAAATGCAAGAGCTCGTCTTTAAAAAGCACCCCTTGGCAAATAAAGAATGAAAAAAATAAGTATAAATAAAAAATTATTGACAAAATTACTTTAATGCAATAAAAATGCATGCATTAACTCATGGATTTTTTTAAAATGAAAATTGTACGTACTGCCCTATTTTATACACCACTGCTCATATCTTTTGCCTTTGGAATGCTACCTATCTTCGAAGCCGACGCCGGGGGAAACCACCGTGTTTCGAGATTTTATAAAGATTTTGAGGGAGATGAAAATGCCAAATGGAAGGCAACACACAAGCAGTTTGCTGCAAATGGGATGCAATATGTTTCTAAAATCCTAAAAGATCAGTTGGGAGTGACTGCCCCAAAAATAACAACATCTAGTGCCACAACAACGTCTAGTTCCATAATAAAGAAAACCTCAACTACCACGGGAGACCAGGGAGAAAGTTCTAAAGCAACAGGCTCTACTCTACAAGGGCTGCCTGGCGTCTATAGCATTGACCCGAATTATGTTGATGACGCTATCTCCCGTCTATCACAGAAGAAATCCCCCCTAGAAGCTATTCTTAAAGAAAGAAAAGTGCAGGCTTTTCGAATTCAAAAATTTGAAGAAGTGAAAGCTCTTCTGATAAGACAAGCAGCGACGGATGTTAGAAGTCTTTATCCAGGTAAAGTTTTTGACAAGGAGTGTGCCTGGGATAGAAAACCAGATGATTACAATGTTACTATTGAAGCAACCGTACAAAATCGCCTGGCAACTGTTGATAGATTTATGGCAAATCGTCTTGAAGAGGATCAAAGACTGGCTTTTGGAAAATCATTTGGAGAAAAAGTAAAAAGTCTTTATACCAAAGCCAAGGTAGCATACGAACGCTACGAACAATTGGTCAGGGACGAAGGCCAATGGAATTTTGGCCCTCTTCGTGAAATTATCGACGTATTAATGGGCATTACACCCCACTCTCCTGAGAATGAATACTATCGAAATCAATTGGGTGTGGATTTAGATCTTTCTCAGCGCATAGATGCTTTTGAGGCATTGACGTCCTCTGGATTTCTAAAAACCAGCATAAAACCTTCAGAACTAGAGGCATTTAGCCTTAACCCAGGAGAAGTTATTGGCCACTTTTTGGGTGAGCATCCTGTTGATACATTAATTTTGGGCTGTGGGCATCATTTATCCTACATTATCGCAGAACCACTGAAACTGTACGATTTGAATAAGCCTGAGAACGATTGTGGTATGTGTCCCGAGTATCATGATCCAAACGGGGCAGCAACACTGTCATTCCTATCAACGGACAAGCCAACGGTTGTCGCGAATATGCACGATCAAGAATTTTGGAATGCATTGGAGGAAGACCTTTTTACGAAGATCGGTGAGCATTCAGGTTACCATGCGCTGTTTGAAAACTTTGATACGGTAGGTCAAGTCCACCGAGTCTTAAAAGCGAAAGGCATCTTAGAGATAACGCCCCATGGAGGCGATCTAGATCTTTTTAAGGATCATGAAAAAACGCTAAAAGGAAAAACGGATCAGAAGCCGCTATTGAGTACGCTTAATATTTCGCACTCTACTCAAGATCTAGGGAGCTATGACCAGCTTCTAGACGCAGGTTTTAGGTTCGCTGGTATAAATGGCGCTTTTCTCCTCTTTGAAAAATCTGAATAACAGCTATTAATTCTTATAAATTGGGGGCCACATGGCTCCCCTTTTTTGCCCTAAGAAGCATTCACTTCCATTATTCCGAAGTAAGGCCTTTTTCATAGTTGATGAGTATGGTAAGAGGGTCTCATGAAAGCGACATTAGATTTTGAAAAGCCTATTGCCGAACTTGAAGGAAAGATCGAGGAACTCCGCCATCTTTCCAGCTCTGAGAGCGTAAATATCGCCGAAGAGATCACTCGGCTGCAAAAAAAATCTGACAAGCTACTTCAGCAAACATATAGTTCCCTTACTCCCTGGCAAAAAGTGCAAGTAGCCCGGCATTCCGATCGGCCGCATTTTAAGGATTATATGGAAACCCTCGTTGAGGATTTCGTTCCCTTTGCAGGAGATCGACTTTTTGCAGAGGATGCCGCTATTGTCGGTGGTCTGGGTCGCTTTCGTGGAAAAAGCGTCATGTTCATTGGTCATGAAAAGGGAGACGACACTGAGTCTCGGCTCAAGCATAACTTTGGCATGCCTCGTCCGGAGGGATATCGCAAAGCGCAACGCCTTATGCGCCTCGCCGAACAATACAAGATCCCCGTAATTACCCTCATCGATACAGCTGGCGCGTACCCAGGCATCGATGCGGAAGAACGGGGCCAATCCGAAGCCATTGCCAAAAGCATCCAGACATGTTTGGACATTCGCGTTCCTCTTATTTCGGTCATCATTGGTGAAGGCGGATCTGGGGGTGCCATTGCCATTGCTGCCTCCAATTATGTCATGATGCTCGAACACTCAGTATATTCCGTTATTTCGCCAGAAGGCTGTGCAGGCATTTTATGGAGAAATCGTGACAAAAGAGAGCTCGCTGCCGAAGCGCAAAAGATAACAGCACAAGATCTCTTGAAACTAGGCATCATTGAGCAAATTATTGCCGAGCCGCTGGGCGCCGCCCACAGAAATGTCAAAAGCAGCGTCCGCGCCGTAGGAGATGCCTTGGAAGATGCCCTGGAAAAACTCCAGTCCGTTCCGCCTGATCAGCTAAGATCCCGCCGTCGCGAGAAGTACCTTACTATGGGCGATCAGTAGCAGAGGTCTGATCTCTGCTACCCTTTCCGCCTATTCCACAACATTCCAACACCATATCCCATCAAAGAAATGAGCAAACTCAGAATCTCCCGGGGAAAGACGGTAGGGTATAGGTGAAAATAAAAGCATGCCCCAAGGCCAGCAAATATGGAAACACCTGCAGCCTCTTTGCAAAGCCCCCGTTTGACAAAGAAGCAAGCAATAACGGAGACAAACAAAGCACAGATGGGAAACTCATAGCTTTGAATCAGAATGCTGAGGATATTGTCAAAATAGCGCCCCAGAAAAAGAGTGCCCACGCCCACTATGCACGTCACAATCTTTGACAAAAGCAATCTGTCTTTCTTAAAGAAGCGCCCTTCAAAATCCAGGGTCATATTGGAGCTAATGGCACATAGCAGAGAATCTGCCGTGGATATAATGGCTGCCAAGAGGCCACAGGCTACAAAAGCAACGGCAATGGTGCCAACAGTGTGCTCCATAAATACCATCAATACACTGCGGGAAGAGTCGATAGCGCCAAAATCTCGAGCTGTTACGCCAAAGTAAACGGGAATCAGCGCAAACACCAATAGGATAATACTGGAAATTCCTGCTGAAACCCGGGCCGTTCTTTGATCTTTTGCCGCGAAGAATCGCTGGGCCAAGTCTTGCTCAAGAAATGAGAACAAAAACGGCAATAATAACAGCCCCGTGTAGTTCAATTCACTCAAGTCGCTCCCAGCACGTAAGCTAAACATCTGGAAGAAGTTTGTGGGTACAAAAGCATCCTGTGCCATGACAAAAAGGAAAATCGCCGTGAATACGATCAGAATGAAGATTACCTGAAAAACATCCGTGGACACCACAGCCTTGAGTCCTCCAAGTACCGTATAGGCAATCACCACCCCCCAAAAAACAAAGAAGATGAATTCCGACTCAACACCAATGCCCAACATGAATTTTCGGGAAGCCACCACTTGGCCTAGAAAAATTCCAAACATAGACAGGATAGAGAGGATAGAAGCCACTTTTCTAAGAAAAGGAGATCCATAGAGCTTTTCAAATAACTGAGCCGTGGTGCCAACATTAAAGCTGCGGAGTTTGCTGGCGGCCCCCATGGCCAAGGCGGCAAAACCCAGACAGATTCCCAGCGTATAAAACACGCCATAGATGCCGTATTGATAAGCCGCATCGGAAACACCCAGTATGGCCCCGCCTCCCAACTGGGTGGCGATGAGAGTTAAACTTAATGGCCAAAGGGTTAGACCTCTCCCTGCTAAGAAGAAATCCGATTGGGTCTTTACCTTCTTTGAAGATAAATAGCCTAAGTACAAGTAGACAGCGCTCAAGAGCACAAAGAGTATTATAAAAATGGTATAGTTCATCATCGTTAGTCCCAAAAAATAAAAATTTCGCAAAAATGGGTTTTCAGAAGAAACCCAGGGTCATAGATCACATTAGAAAATTAATGGATATGATGATGATGGTGATGGAGAACGAACGAAACCTGCGCAATAAAAGCAGCGTCTGCAAATCGTATAAGGTCTGTGGTCATCCTAATTCTCCAATAACGGTCTCTATACTATGGCCTTTTAACAAATATATAGGAACACGTCAATTTTTTTCCCTGAAGTTAGCTCAGCTAACAAAGAAGCATCTGCACCGAAAACCTATTCAGTTTATGATTATGTGTGTCTGCCGTTTAAAAATGTCCCTCTTATTGGGGAAAAATCCTATTGGAGATGAATCCGGTTAAAAGCACCCACTTGAATAATGCAGTATTTTTGTATAGTTTTGTTTTTTCATTTACAGGATCGTTCATATTTAATTTGGAGAAATATCATGAAATGCATACGACAAAGTCTCCCCCTTCTATTTTTATTTTGTTTCATAGAATCTCAATCCATGGCGGACTGGAAAGATGATCTGCTTGCGGGCTATCATGAAGATCCATCCTTGGAAGTCGAATCACCGCCAAGAATCAAATATAAAAGCGAAGATGGAAATAGTTTTGTCTGGACAAATGACCCCCATACCAAGATTGCTGAAGAAACTTTAAAGAAAGCCCCGACGGAGCACCTATCGCAAGCACTTGCTCTTCACTTCAAATATTTTGTTAACGAAAAGCAACAATCTGCGTCGGGAACTGGGGCTCAAAGGGGTTTCACGCACGGATACTGGATGGTTCAAAAAAATGGGGATGAGTATGCATCCATGGGATCACTCATTGTCAGAAAAGAACCTGGAAAAGAAGAAGGCCTTCTTTCCTTCGATCTCCCAAAGGAAAAAGACAGCCGGCCAAGTATGGAAGTTCTTAGTCAAACGGCTGTCCTAGCCATGAATTATCACAGTGGTTTTGCACAACGCCTAAGCGATTTTAAACTCACTATTCCCAAAGACCTGCAAAGTGAAATGCAGAGCACCATACAAGGTATCTTGAATGGTGATGCCGCCAGCTTTGGCATCACATCATTTAAAGTGATTGCTCCGTCTGTTTCTTTTCAATAGATACTGAGCTAAGCACCCACTCAGCCAGTCTCCGTTAAGAGTATTCCGTATTTCGGTAGATTTTTGGAGCCGGCTTGAGTCGGCTGTGGCTTGGTGGAAAAGATTTACTGCCCAGTTAAACCGACCCGTGGCAATGCTTGTATTTTTTTCTGGAACCACAGGGGCACACATCATTTCGTCGGACACGTCCCCAAGTAGATTGATCTGAAGGATCTATCTGCTCTGCTGACTTACGGTTGCGAACAGGAGCGACGGGAGCTTCATCATCAGCTTCTTTTCCCTGGTCAAAGGCACTCTGTGGGGCATCATGGCTTGCGTTCATACGCTGCTTGGGCGTTTCTGCAATTTCAACATCCTCTTCCCGAGCTTCCCCAAGATCCAAATGGCTCATGGCGCCTGTGATGGTTTGGCGCAAACGATCTAGCATGCTGTGGAACAACATGAATGCCTCATGCTTGTACTCGTTCAACGGGTCACGTTGCCCATAGGCACGCAAGTTGATTCCTTCTCGCAATTGGTCAAGGGTCAGCAAGTGTTCTTTCCAAATCTGATCCACTATCCGTAACAAAAGCGTCTTTTCAGCCATCCGAATGATATGTGCTCCAAAACGCTCTTCCTTATCTGCCATTTGGGTATTTACAGCATCAGTTAAGCGCTCTGTAATTTCCACATCAGCAATGCCTTCTTCCTTGGACCAATCCACAATGGGAAGTTCCATAGCTAGTATGCGATGAGCTTCATCTTGGAGTCCCTTGGCATCCCACTGTTCAGAATAAGCGTGCTCTGGAATATATTCACGAACCAGATCCCTTATGTACTCTTCTCGCATATCGAGAATTGTGTCCTGGACATCTTCGGCTTCCATAATCTCTCGCCGTTGTTCATAAATGGCCTTTCGCTGGTCATTCATCACATTGTCATATTTTAACAAATGCTTTCGAATATCAAAGTTTCGAGCTTCAACTTTTTGTTGAGCCTTTTCTAGAGCCTTGTTGATCCATGGATGAGTAATGGCTTCGCCTTCTTCTAATCCTAGTTTTTTCAATACTGAATCCAAACGTTCAGAACCAAAAATCCGCATCAAATCATCTTCTAGAGATAAATAGAATTTAGAGAGGCCTGGGTCGCCTTGTCGGGCAGATCGTCCCCTTAACTGATTATCAATACGACGACTTTCATGACGTTCCGTCGCAATCACATAGAGTCCACCAGCCGCCTTGACTACCTTCGCAGCTTCCACAATCTCTTTTTCAACTTCAGCTGTAATCTTTTTGATCTGCTTTGCGTCTTCGATTCCTTCTAAGCGATCAGCCAAACGCATTTCCAAGTTACCACCCAGCTGAATATCCGTACCACGACCCGCCATATTGGTTGCTATAGTTACCGAACCAGGCGCACCCGCATTTGCAATGATCTTAGCCTCTTGCTCATGATAGCGCGCATTCAATACTTTGTGGGGTATCTTCTTTTTCTGTAAAAGATTGGCCAGATGTTCTGATTTCTCAATACTAATCGTTCCAACAAGAATAGGCTGGTTACGCTTTTGCGCTTTCCCTATCTCTTCAAGGATAGCAGCATCCTTCTCACGTGAAGTACGATATATTTCGTCATCCTGATCTTTTCGAACCAGAGGCATATTTGTTGGAATATCAACCACCTCAAGCCCATAGATCTCGCCAAATTCTGCTGCTTCTGTCAAAGCAGTTCCTGTCATGCCTGAAAGCTTTTTATAAAGTCGGAAATAATTTTGGAAAGTCACGGATGCTAAAGTTTGGTTCTCCAGTTGAACGGCGACACCCTCTTTGGCTTCAAGAGCTTGGTGAAGACCATCAGAATAACGGCGCCCTTCCATCATACGGCCCGTAAACTCGTCAATGATAATAACACCACCGTCTTTAACAATATAATCCTTATCCTTTTCAAACAAGGTATGAGCCTTCACCGCCTGATTCAAATGGTGGACAAGAGAGATGTTATTGGCATCATATAAAGTACCCCCCTCACGGATAAGCCCCGCTTCTTCAATAAGCTTTTCGAATTTTTCCGAACCAGCCTCTGTCAGAGCCACTGAACGGCGTTTTTCATCTTTGTCGTAATCTACGGGTTTAAGATTGCTCATAAGCTTGTCGGTACTAATGTAAAGCTCTGAAGAATCCTCGGCAGGTCCCGAAATAATTAGCGGCGTCCGTGCCTCATCAATGAGAATACTGTCTACTTCGTCGACAATAGCATAGTTGAAGCCTCTCTGAACCATCTCGTCCAAACGGAACTTCATGTTGTCGCGAAGATAATCGAAACCAAACTCGTTGTTGGTTCCGTAGGTGATATCAGAAGCGTAAGCCTTTTGGCGTTCGGCGGGATCCATGTTCGCCTGGATGGCTCCGACAGTTAGGCCAAGACCTTGATAGATGATCCCCATCCACTCCATATCGCG